>NZ_JAHBAY010000024.1 GCF_018499875.1 Kineosporia corallincola
CGCTGTACGGGGTGCTCTCGGCGGTGGCGGGTGCCCAGCCGGCGGGCGCCGGGTGCAGTGGCGCTCAGCCGACCGGCGGGGCCACCGATCACGGTCTACAGCTGACGCTCACCGCCCTGCCACCGTTGCGCCTTCGCCCCAGACCGCCTGGTCTCGACAACGATCTTCTGCCGGTGCCAGCGCGGTGTGACCCGCAAACCGGCTCTTCGAAGTTAACCGGGGTTGAGGCATCCGCGGGCTTGGCGGGTGGTTGCGCAGCGTGTTCGTAGGCGTTGGTTGTCGGGGTTGCGGTAGCCGTAGGCGTTGCGGGCGTCGAGTTTGACGACGCGGTTGTAGCCTTCGCTGGCGGCGTTGGAAAGTCCGGTGGTGATGGCGGTTTCGATGTGGGGCCACCAGGTGTTGATGGTGGTGGCCAGGCGGGTCAGTTCCGGGATTCCGGCGTCGGCGCACCAGGTGTAGAAGCGTCGCAGGCGTTGGCCGATCAGGGTCCGGTCGGGGACTGCGCGGGCGGTGCCGGCGGGGACGGTGAGAGCCAGGACCTGGCGCAGGAGGTCTTTGGCGATCCAGGTTTTCAGGATCGTCAGGCCGTCGGCCCCGAGGTCGATGAGGGTGTTCCAGATCTTGGCGAAAGCCTTGGGCGAGAGTGATTCCCGGTTGCGGTTGAGCAGGTTGCGCAGGTCCCATTCGGGGTCGTTCTGACGGCCGCGGCGTCCGCGGCTGGTCATCGTGACGCGCCGGCGCACGTCGGTGAGGGCATCGGTGGCGAGTTTCACGACGTGGAAGCGGTCCACGACGATCCTCGCCTCGGGCAGGTAGCGGCGGATCGCGTTGAGGAAGATGGTGCACATGTCGATCGTGACGAACTGGATCCGGTGGCGCCAGGCCGGGGTCTGGGAGGCCAGCCAGTAGGCCACGTCGTCGCCGGTGCGGCCCTCGACCTGGGCCAGCATCCCGGCCCCGCCGGCGATGTCGGTGAAGCCCACGTGCCAGCGATCAGCGATCGTTCGTGGACGTGAGCATTCAGGATCTGCTCTGAGGGTCGATCCCGTCACCGGTGGTGGCTCAGGCGAAACAGCCCCATTCGTCGATGTTCCCGACCTGTCCTCGGTCACCAGCGCGCCGACCGATGCTACCGCGACAGCCGGACGCCAGCGCGGGCGTCCACGCCGTACCTCGTCGATCCCGAGCACGGTCACTGCCGCCGCCTCGCCGTCCAGGAGCCCCGCCGCGCCGGCCTCGACCCGAACGGCGTTCATCACCGTGGGCCAGGACACCCCGACCTCACGGCCGGCCGCCGAGACACTCGCGCAGACCCCGTCCACCACCAGGTCACCGGCCCGGGCCCTCAACCGCTCGGTGAGCCGGGACCGATGCCCGATCGAGGGCAACGATTCCGTGAAAGAAACCACCGAACAGCCGTTCTCGACGCAGACCCAACGCCGTTTGCGCCACCGCAGGCCCAGGCGCTGCACTCCGAGCCTCACATCCCTCGGCCGGGTGAACACCCAGCCCTTCACCCGCCGCGAGATCACCGCGCACCCGGGACAGGCCGCTGCCAGCTCCTGCGCATCGCTCGAGGTCACCACCTCCACCAACCTCGATCCGTCCGCACCCCGCGTCACCGCAACCATCGTAAGACCCTCCAGCCCCAGCAGTCTCGAGGCATCCCCGGCCTCGTCCCCACGAAATGTCGTATCCTCGTTCAAGCCCGTAGTCGTGTCGTCGTAGTTTGTCTGGAAACAACCACGATCGATCCACGACTACGGGTCCTCACCCGGACACACCGGAACCCGCCCTGCACTACACGGCGTCAACCTGCCGCGCCACCAGCACCCCGGTTAACTTCGAAGAGCCCGCAAACCGGCCGGTGACCCGCACGGTTGCACTTGGCGTCGTCGGCCAGCGCCGGGAACGTGCCCAGGCCGCTGAAGGTAGCGCCAGCCAAGACCAGGAGGACCAGCGCAGCGCCAGTGCATCTGGACGGGTGGGCCAGCCCGGCCTGCGAGAGCGGTGCGTAGAGCGGCGTCCAGCTGAGGGGCAGGGCCAGGGAGTCGAGCGGTTCGCTGGTGCCGTCCGGATCGACCCACACCCGCTTGCCAAGTGCCAGACCCGTGCAGCCGCCCCGGCCATGCAGAAGACGATCTGCGTGGCGTCGGTGCTCTCGGGCTGCAGGTCGCCGTTGAAGGCCAGGGCCTCCACTACGCGCCGCGTCGCTGAGGTGACCAGCCCCTGCCGAGCCGGGTTGTCCTACGGGCCGACCAGGCAGACCCGCAGGTCAAAGGGACGCCCGAGGCGGTTGAACACCTGCCCGACGTCACTTGCCGGGTGATCCTGGCCGACTTCGGGGTCACCTCGATGGCCCAGTCGTGACTGGCCCCGGCTCGCGCCGCGGCCGAACGCGATCTGCTCGTCCCGTTTCAGTGCCGGCGCCTTACAACCGAAAACGTAGCCACCTCGCCCGGACGAAGTCCGGGCGAGGTTTGTACGACCTTTCCAAATCCCTATCACCCTACGGCGGTGCAACTTTCATGTTCATATCTCCCGAGTTCATCCTGAAACACGTACGCCCTTACGACGCCGAGGCGTACGACCTGATCAGCTACGACCCGGACTGGCCGCTGCTGAACTGGCTGCGGGCCCGGCGGGTTCCGGAGGTCTCGATCAGCTTGGCCTTCGACACCTGGCGGATGGTTTCCGGCCTGGAGTACACGGCGCAGACCAGACCGTTGTTTCTGGCCGCCGCCCGAGTGCTCGCCCAGTCCCGCTGGGAGGAGCTGTACGCCGGCTCCCGCTCCACCGTGCTCTTCCTGACCGCGCCGCTCCTGCATCAGCTGAGCTACTTCAGCCACCGCAACCCCGGCCAGGCCTTCGACTTCCGTCCGTACCAGGATATCCCCCTGGCCCTGACCATCGATTTCAGCAACGGCCGGGCCGAAACCCAGCAAGACGTCGCCGGGGCCGCCCTGGCCGCCGACAGCGCCGGTTTCTGCAGCACCTTCACCCGGCTTCTGCCCAAGTAATACATTTCTCACCAAGGAGTTTGTCATGGGATTCACTCCCGCTTTCCTGATCAAGCACGTCCGCCCCTACGACCCGGCCGCCTACACCTTGATCTGCGAAGACGACCGGCCGGAATCGCTGCCTAACTGGCTCCTGGATCAGAAGGTGCCGGCGGCCGCCATCGACCAGTCGTTCCAGTTCTGGAACACCCTGGCGAACACCGTCTACGGGCCGGGCACCTGGAACAGGTTCCTGAACTCGGCCCAGTTGATCTCCGAGGCTCGCTGGTCGAGCCTGGGCCGCACCGGTGGCTCCACCATCCTGTTCCTGAACGCGGCCCAGGTGGCCGAGCTCAGCTGGGCCGGCCAGCAGAACGCCGGTCAGAACCTGGACATCCATCTGACCACGCCAGTCGCGCTGGCGATCACCGTGGACTACGACACCAGGACAGCCGTTCCTCAGACCAACGTTCCCGGCCTCCGGCTCAGGACGAACGAGGACGGACACTTCTTCCACTTCGGAGGCCTGCTGCTCGACTGATCCGGCCCGCACCACCAGATCCCCAGAAGGACGCGGCCCCGGCCGCGTCCTTCTGCTCGTTTGTCACCTCACAGCCGCTGTCAAGACATCTTGACAATCAGCGCCCACGAATTCATCTTTTCGCCGCCCGGCTCGATGAATCTGCTGTCAATCACCTTACGGATCGCCGGCCGCGGCCGTCCGGTCCTCAATTTCAGGAGACAGAAAAAATGCCCGACATTCCCGCCGAGCTCAATTCCCTCGACTTCGGCACCCTCATCGGCGGCCCGCTCATGGCCGTGGTCCAGGCCCAGTCGGTGGCGGCCAAGAACACCGTCGACTTTATCAACTCGGTCGGCTTCACCTCGACTACGGATACCAGCAATAACCCGATCACCGTCCCCCGGACGACCACGTTCACGTTCGAGCGACCGGTGCACATCCCGGACCCCAACCCCGCCAACACCCCTCAGGGTGGCACCGCGCCGGTCATCAGTACCACCGAGAAGGTCACGCTTTCGGTGCCGTTCCTGACCATGGTGCCGATCCCGTACATCCGGATCGAGGAGACCACGGTCGACTTCAACGCCAAGATCACCTCGCTGCAGGCCAGCACCTCCTCCAACCAGACGAACATGTCGGCCAACCTGAACGCGAAGTTCGGCTGGGGACCGGTCTCGGCCTCGCTGAACGCCAGCGTCAGCAACCAGTCGCAGTCCTCGTCGCAGGACCGCACGACGCGCACCTACTCCATGGCGGTGCACGTGCGGGCGGTGCAGGCCGAGGTGCCGGGCGGCACCGAACGCATCCTCAACCTGCTGGAGGAGAGCATCACCGCCAAGTGACGCCGGACCGCGAGCGCCGGCGCGCCTGACAACTGGCTGAACGGGCTGGGCATGTCCGCAGTCCGGATATGCCCAGCCCCACCCAGCCCAGATCCGAAACCACTTGGAGATTCGATGGACGACCCCCTGAACCCCGAACAACCCGCCCCGCCGGAGGACACCCACCGCTTCGAAGACGTTCTGGCGGCCACGGTCTCGAGCCTGGTGCGAGCGCGTCACCTGGCCGACCTGGAATCCATGGCCATCGCCGAGCAATACCGCGACCACCCTCTGCTGAGGAACTTCAGCGTGCCCCGGATGCGGGTGCCGGAGATGCGGGTCGATCTCCCGGTCCTGGTCGACACCGTGACCCACGAACGCCAGATCACCGGGACGGACATCGACCGGATCACGGACGGGGCGGCCCAGCACCTCCAGACCTCCCTGACCGACCCGGTCCCCGAAAACGCCGTCGGTCAAGCCACTTCGGCCCTGGGGCGGTTACTGCGGCAGCACCACGGAAAGGCTGGGCTGTCCGAGACCGAGTGCCACGACCTGGCCCACCGGGCCCGGGCGGTAGTGGCCGAGGCCCTGGCGAGCGTCGCGGACACGGGTGCGGCCGGCACCGGCCCGCAGCCGGCGGTGGACGCGGTGCACCGGTTCGTCCATGACGAGCTGCTGTCCCGCGCCCGGCGAAGCCCCCGGCTCGCCGTCCGGCCCAGAACCACTGCGGTGAAGGAGGAGTCGAACCCGGCCTCGGTCTCCCGGCTGCAACTGGTCATCCGGGAGGAGGGCCTGGAGTGGAACACCACGATGGCCCCCGACGGCAGCACCCAGACCAACCTCATCCACGAATAGGAACAGGAACCCACCATGCGCATGCTTCTGCGCGAGCGAATCGTCAGCCACATCCTGGACCACCCGCAGCGTGACCTCACCGACCCGGCCGGCGACCTGGCCTTCGTCCCCGCGACGTTGGGCTGGCTGGACCAGGTGGCCGACACCCTGCACCAGCTCCGGCAACCGCTCTCCGGCCTGGTCCGCAGCCAGATCACCCTGGTCTCCTCCAGCGCCGCGGCTACGTCGGCCGTGTCCCGCTCGGCCGCTCGTAAGGCCCAGACCGACCGGGCGGTGCGAGCCGTCACCGAGGTGCAGGCCCACCTGGTGGCCCTGGCCCAGAAGCTCGACGAGGAACTCCAGGACTGGACCCAGCGTCTGGCACAACTGCTCACCGTGGTCGTCGCGAACGGCGTCTGCCCGCTGCCGGAGGACCCGTCCGAGGAGAATTGCCGCCGGCTGTGGCGCGACCTCGCCCGGGTCGAGGAAGTGCAGACCGTCCACGCCTACCTGAGCACCGTGGTCCCTCGCGTGGACCTGCTCCAGATTCTTCATGATCTCCTGAAAAATCTTCTGGGTTGGGGAACCTGGGGTCGCTCCCAGCCCGGTTCGGCCGGGACGATCGCGGCCTCGCCGGCCGCATCCCGCTAGCCATCGACGAGAGGACACATCATGCTTTCCCAGAAGGAGCTGGCCAAACTTGCCGAGCACCAGCTCGGCGTGCAGGAGAACCCCCTGGGTTCCAATCATGTCGTCCTGAGGAACGGCGACAACCTGTGGCCGTCCATCGGACTCGGCTGGGCCGACGGCTCCGCCACGAAGACCGGTCAGGCCTGGTGCGGAGCCTTCAACTACTGGCTGGACTGCCACGCCGGGGCCCGGCCCCCGTACTCGGCCCTGACCGCAGTCAGCTGTCACAACCTGGAGGCCTGGGCCCGAAAACACCACTACTGGAGCCAGGACCCGCAGGTCGGGGACATCGTGATCTTCAGCAACGGCCGGCATCAGGGGCGGGTCGTCGATGTCGCCCAGTGGGACCGCGGACGGGGCCACGTCACCACGATCGAGGGCAACTGGGCCAACAAGGTCGTGAAGATGCAGCGCCCCCGGCACGCCCCGGAGAGCATCGACGGCTTCGTCCGGCGCGGGTACCCGGCCACCGCGACCGGGGAAGCCCCCGCCATCCCGGACCGGGCCCGGCACCGCACCCCCTCGGTCCGCCCGGTTCGGCCGGTCAGGCCCTCCCGGGCCGAGCGCTCCGCTGATCCCGCGGTCCGGGCCCGGCGCTCCCTGATCGCCTTCCTCACCGCCCTGGCCGCCTGCGCCGGGGGCTCACAGGCCGCCGGGGACCACTCCCTCGCCTCGATCCTCGACAACCCGGCCTTCCTCGGCCTCTTCACCTGACCCGATTGCGAGCAACCATGTCCACCGCCCTGATCCAGCATCTGACCGGCGTTCTGGTGTTCTCCGCCGTCTGCCCGCTCCTGGTCGAGCTGTTCACCCACGCCGAGGCCGGGCACCACACCAAGATCGCGGCTAACACCTCCCTGGCGGGCGTCTTCTCGGCCCTGCAGACCGCCCGCGGGGAGAACGCCACCCTGGACGGCCTGATCGGAATGTTCTTGCTGTGCGTCACCTTCAGCCAGGGATTTCGTTCTCTGCTCACGCAACTCGAGATCCCCCCGGCCCTGGGCCGGCTCTTCCCGTACGGGCTGGGCGCACCCCAGCCGGTCGACCTCGGCAACGACAACGACCCGGACCTCACGGCCGCTGCGCGCTCCAGCGTTCCGGATTCCCGGCCCCGGGTGAGAGCCGTCGGCCCAAGAACGAACAGCCCTTCTCGCGCGGCCACGCCCGGCCCTGAGAACCGTAGCACCCAGACCGCGCAAGAACACCCGGATGATTGCCCATGGTGTGCCCCGCCCGCATCACCAGAAAATTTACCCGGCCACTGACGCGCCCCGGTTCCGCCATCACGGTCCCCCGGCAAACTTTGATCTTTTCCTCTGGGCCGGCCTTCGCGTGAGCAGCCCGAGGGGCCCATGATTCGCAGGGGGACACATGGGAGAGGAACCGGTCTGGCGATATCTTTCGCCCGAGACCTTCGGCTGGGAATTGATCCCGGGCATTCGGGGGAAACTCCGCAGGCTCATGCGGTCGGAAGTGACGGGTGAGATCCCTGACGACCGTCAGATCCTGGCCTGGCTGCGGGCGGCGCAGAACTCGAGCGAGGCGATGAGCGTCGAACTCCTCCTCCTCGTGGCTGAGGCCCACCATCGCGGCGCTACCTGGGATTCCATTGCCCGGGCCCTCTCCTGCTCCCGCCAGAACGCTCATGGACGCTTCCATTCCAAGGTGTACGCCGCGACGGTGCACGACACCGCCGGCCTAGACCTGACCCGGGCCCAACAGTACGTGCACCACCTGTCCCGCCGCCCCGGCGGTCTGGCCCCGACCCAGCTGGCCGAGTTTCGGCGGCACTTCGGTGAGCCACCTCCGGCGGTCTGAACCATTCACAGATCTCGACCGGCAACCGTCCGGCCGATCCCGGACCCAGGCGGCGCACCAGCCGTCCGGAGCACCCGGGAAATCACCAGAAGAATCATTGGAGAAAACATGTCGACGAACACCAATTCCGGCGACCCGATCGTGGTCCAGTTCGCGTTCTACGGACTCGGCTCGCAAACGGAGGACGTCACGGCCGTGGTGAACGAACTGCTCACCACGGGGCCACAGGTGACGATCAACAACACCACCATGAAGACCGACCCGGCCGTCAACGTCTTCAAGGGTTTCTACGCCGAGGTGGATACTCCCGAGGCTGTCCTGCGCTATGTCTGCTCTGAGAACGAGACGGTGGACCTCAGCGCGGCTCCGTTCGCGACAACGCCGAAGTCGCCCACCACCTCGGCCGGGCCCACCGCACCCGACGGCCCGGCCTTCCCGAGCCTCCCGACGTGGCCGACGTGGCCGGGCTCCACCTCCTGAACCACTGAACCCTGGGCCGCGGAGCTCTCACTCCGCGGCCCAGGGCCGGTCTTCCCCCTCATCACCACACCTGCCCCACCCCACCACCGACATCGGAGCATTCGCCATGCCCACCTCGAGAATCACCCGAGCCCACGTCGCGGTCGCCGGCGCCTGCGCCTTCGCGGCCTCGGTCACCACGCTGATGGGATTCGACGTCTCCCACTACCAGACCCCAGCCGCGGCGTCCGGGGCGACTTTCCTGATCGCCAAGGCCTCGGACGGAATCGGCTACCGGGACCCGGAGTACCCCACCTACCGTTCACTGGCTCAGCGACACCGCCTGCCTTTCGGCGCCTACCACTTCCTGAGGGCTGGAAACGTTCAGCGGCAGGCCGAGAACGCCTACGCCGCCATCGGCGCCGAGGTTCCGCTGGTCGTGGACGCCGAACTCGGCGGCAAGCCCTCGTTCAATGACCTCACATCCTTCGTGAAGAAGTACCGGAAGCTGGGCGGCACCGCGACCCTTCTGTACCTGCCCCGCAGCTACTGGGAAGACCTGGGGCGTCCCAACCTGGAACATCTCGGGATCTCGCTGTACAACGCCCGGTACCTCTCCCGGAAAGGCGACTACCCCGGGAACGACAGTGTCGCCTGGCAACCGTATGGGGGCATGAAGGTGGAACTGCTCCAGTACAGCGATGGCAACGGCAAGCTGGACCACGACGCCTTCCAGGGAACCCGAAAGCGACTGTGCGAGTTGCTGTTCTGCTGGGACTCCGGGGCACACTCGGCTTTTCCGCCAAGTCCCCTTCCGGCTCCCTCGGTCAAGCCCCGCAAGCACAAGAAGCCCGACCCCGCGCATTCCACCAGCTCTGGGTGCGGCCCGGCCTGAGTCGCGACTCGCCCTTCGATGGCAGCCGCACCCCGCCGTCGACCCCTAGCATCGCTCCTCTACATGCGTAGAGACGACGAGGAGGACGGCGTGGCGAGGCGGGACCACCTGCAAAGAGCCGTGCTCGAGGCGCTCTCTCGGTCGTCCCCAAGCGAAGATGCCCCACCTGCACCTTCGCGCCGTGTTCAGGTCGTCCGCGAGGTTGGCGATCAAAGCTGAATCGGGACTGCCGTAGCAGTACAAGGTGATCCTAGGACCCGACCTCCTCGCCAGAGTCGGGACCACCATCCACGCGCCGTCCTCGCCGGCGTCACCACGAGCCGTTGTGTCGGGCATAACGTGCTCATCCTGCCGCCCACGGCCTGCGGGTCTTGCAGCCAGCGGGCGTCCTTGTCGAACGGCAGGACCCGACCGGTGCCCGCGACGGACAGTACGTCCGCGATCAGACGGACCGGATCCTCGTGCGGGTGGATCGGGCCCAGCGTCGGCACGAAGGCCACCCCGTGCGGGGCACTGAACCAGGACGGGCAGATCACGTCACTCGACGCGGCCAGGCGGGGAGATTTGCGGGTGCCCATCGGAACCCAGCATTGCATCCGCGCACTGCCCCGGAATGCCCGACGCCGGCCGCGACCGTCGGGCCCACCCCGGGCCAGCAAATGACGCCGCACCAGGTTCCCAGACGGTCACCAGCACGAGACGCGTTGGGAGAAGCCGACGCACGCAGAATCGCAATCCCCCGGACTGGCGCCGGTCACCGCGCCGATGCTCCTGCAGCTGACGCGCACCGCCCCTACTGCCGGTGCATTTTCATCCCAAGCCGCCTGGTCTGAACAGTGGCCTTATACCGGTGCCATCGGCGTGAACCGTAGAACCGGCCGGTGACCCGCCCAGTGGGCACCTGGCGTCGCCCGCGACGAAAAGTGAAGGACAGTGGCTGGTTGCGCCCTGGCTCGCGTGGCGGTGGCAGGTGGTGGTTGTCCTATCTGGCGTTGGGTGTTCCTGGTGGGTGTTGCTCTCGGTGTCAGCACCAAGTCATGGACCACCCCGCGGGCGTGACCGCGCAAGGGCCGCCCGAACATCCTGGCCGACGGCTCCGCTGCGCTACGCCCTCAATGTCGAGCCAGGATGCCCGGCCTTCCTCCCTTGACGCGCACGCCCTCGGGCAGTCCCACCCGGCACTCGCCACCGCGGCACCACCACCCGGAGCGCACCCCGCGCCCAGACAGGTGCCGCACCCACCAGCGCACCACGCGCGAGCACCAGGGAGACACCGATCATGCTGTTCAACTTCGTCATCGAGGGAAACATCGCCCAGGCCCCCGAACTGCGCTTCACCGACTCCGGCGTCGCGGTCTGCAACCTGCGCCTGATGTACAACGGCCGCTACCGCAACAACGCCGGCCAGTGGGTCGACGGGCGCACCGTCGCCATCGACCTGACCTGCTGGCGCCAGCTCGCCGAACGCGCCGCCGAACTCAACAAGGGCGACACCATCATCGCCGAGATCGGCGACGACCTGCGCGCCGAGTCCCGCAACAACTACACCTCCCTGCGCGCGACCGCCCAGAACATCTCGGTCTCCATGCGCTGGCACCCCGCCACCAGCCTGCGCGAACCCCGCCCGCAGGCGCCGGTCCTCACCGAGGTTCCCGCTGACGGCGGCTACGCCACCGGCATCCCCCAGCCCGCCTGACCCGACCCCCAGCGCCCGGGGCGGCCCCTCACCGGGGGCCGCCCCGGGCGCACCCCGCCCACATCTACCCTGACCTTTGCCCCATCACTTCCAGGAGCACGCCCCTCATGCCGGTCACCGCGCGGTTCGCGCTCAAGAACATCGCCCCCGACAACGCCCTGTCCATCTGGGGCGCCCGCCTCAACGTCGACCGCACCGGTTACGTCGACCTGCCACCGGACCGCTACGGCTCCGACAACGGTCCCTACAGTGCCGCCCTGACCAACCTGATCAACTGGCGGTACCCGATCGACGAGATGCGCCACAGCGTCCGCCATCTGCTGACCGACGGCAGCCTCAGCCCGGCCGAGTCCCGCGACGTCATCCTCTACCTCGATGAGCAGCTCGCCGTGCACGCGGACTCACGGGCCTCCCACGGCTACGTCTACATCACCGCCTGGCTCACCCAGGCCCGCACCACCCTCATCCTGGACCCGGGGACCCTCACCCCGGCCGAGCTTGCCACCGAAACCCTGCGCAACATCAAGGCCTACCCCACCATCGCATCCCTGATGGCCGCCCGGCCCGACCTGGCCCAGGGGTTCCAGCGTCTGTCCACGACCCGGGAACTCACGTCCCGGTCCTGGGAGCGGTGGCCCCGGGAAGCAGCCGGCCTGGTCTTCCAGGAGAGCACCGACACCACCACCCCCGTCCTGCCGGTCGATGCGACCAAGACCCACCACGGCAGCACCGGTTACGGCGTGCGGTGCATGGAGTACCAGCTGCCCATCTTCACCTCACCCACCTCCCGATCCCTGGCCCTGAACCAGCGCAGCGACTGGAACATCGACTGCCCCTGGTGTGTCAACGGCCAAGCGTTAGGGTTCTGATCCGATTGTTGTGAATTGCTCACAGAACGTGGTTTGATCCGGAAGGATCTTGGTCCGTGTGACTGTGAGGTGCTGTCTCCTCTTCCTGGCCGGGTCGAGTCCGTCGTCGTCGAACACGTACGCGCGGATGGGCCGGGGGTGAGGATCTCTGCGATGTCGACGGCGGTGGAGGCATGCTGCCCGGCCTGCGGGACAGTGTCCCGGCAGCGGCATGGCCAGTACCGTCGCGCGCTCAACGATGTGACCGTGTCCGGTCGCCGGACGGTGATTGACCTGGTGGTTCGTCGGTTCCGGTGTGCTCAGGACGGTTGCCGGCAGCGGACGTTCTCCGAGCAGATTGCCGGTCTGACAGAGCGATTCGCCCGCCGCACACCTCGGCTGCGGCAGGTCCTGGAGCGGCTGATGCTGGTCGCGGCCGGGCGTCCCGCGGCCCGGCTGACCCAGGCGCTGGCGTTCCCGGTGAGCGCGAACACGCTGCTGCGGTTGCTGCGCCGTCGGCCGACGCCGCAGCGGGCCAGGGCGCCGCGGGTGCTGGGAGTGGACGACTTCGCCCTGCGCAAGGGACACGTGTACGGGACGATCTTGCTGGACATGGAAACCGGGGAACGGGTGGACGTGTTGCCCGACCGCACCGCCAAGACCCTGACGGCCTGGCTACGCGCTCATCCCGGCGCCGAGATCGTTTGTCGCGACCGTGGTGGCGCCTACGCCGAGGCCGTGCGGACCGCCGCTCCGAACGCCGTTCAGGTCGCCGACCGGTTCCATGTCTGGCGCAACCTGTGTGACGCCGTCGAGAAGTGCGTCGTGCTGCACCGCGACTGCCTGCCGGTGCCTGCTGACGAGCTCACCGGGGGCCCGGCGCCAAAGCCTGCGTCGCTCTCCGCGCCAGCCGAACATGTTCTCGAAAAACGGGTTTCCGCTGAATGGGACAGTGTGCGGGCCAGCACCCGGCGCCAGCGGCATGCCGAAGTCCACGGCCTGCGAGAGAAGGGCGTGGGTATCAGCGCGATCGCCGAGGCTCTTGGCCTGGACCGCAAGACCGTGCGCCGCTACGCCCACGCCGCCACCCCCGAGGACATGGTTTCTGACCGGGCCGGACAGCGCAGTTCCCGGATCGACCCGTTCCTGCCCTACCTGCACGATCGGTGGAACGCCGGCTGCACCGACGGCGCCCGGCTGTTCGCCGAGATCCGCGACCGCGGCTACACCGGCAGCCAGCGCACCCTGCGCCGGCACCTGCAGGCCGTGCGTGCCAGCGGAAAACCCGCCCCCACCATCAAAAAACAGCTCAGCGTCCGCCGGGCCACTATCCTGCTCACCAGCCACCCCACCCACCTGGACGAGAACGCCGCCCTCCGCCGGAAAGGGTTGCTGGGCCGCTGCCCGGAACTGGACACCGTGGCCGCCTGCGTCGCCGCGTTCGCCACCATGATGGCCGACCTCGACGGCCACCGACTGCCTGCTTGGCTCGACCAGGCCCACGCCACCGGCCTCCAACCCCTCAGGAGCCTGGTCAACGGCATCCGCCAAGACCTGGCCGCCGTCACGGCCGGGCTGACCCTGCACTGGAACTCCGGACGAGTCGAAGGAAACGTCAACCGCATTAAACGAATCAAGCGAGACGGCTACGGACGCGCCTCCTTCGATCTCCTGCGCCACCAGATCCTGCACGCCGACTGACCGCCCCCACACGACCCGTGACCGGATCACAAAAAGTGGATCAGAACCGCTTGGCATGGCCGCCGTCAGCAGCACAGGCACGAGCACGCTTCCCCTTCTCGTGGCGATAGGCAGAGATCGATGACCGACCACCAAGATGACGAAAATCGTGCAACTAAGCCGCGATATGGCTACCTACGGGGTCCCTGACCTGCTGATGCCCTGCTGCTGGGCTGTGATGCCGGACCCGCTGCAGAGGTCCAGACCTCTTGGATGGCCATCGGTTCATGACAACCCACGGCGGGCCGCTACTGGAAGATGCGCCGGTGGTGCATCAGGTGCCTTCGGTGAAAATCTCCGGCGCCGGTGTGTGGCCACCGAAATGGTGTACGTACACCACCTCGCTGTAGCTGGGGCCTGCCCGGTAGAGCATCACGCTGCTACCGTCGCCAGGGCAGGAAACACCTCTGGCAACGTTCTGAGCGCCCGGGGCGCAGTGCGGAGATGTCGGTGGCCGAGGACGGTAGCGCCGAACGCGACGGCGAGCAGGTAGTACCACTGCTTCGTGTGCTGCGGGAGCTGGGCTGGAGCCGTGAGCAGCTGATCGCTCGTGTCAATCTCCAGCGCCAGCGTCGGGGCACGGACCCGCTGCATGCCAAGACGGCATATCCCTGGACCAACGGCACACGCCCTCACGCCAGCACCGCCAACGACGTCCTGGCCGTGCTGAGCCGTCACACCGGCCGTCCGGTCACCCTTGAAGACCTGGGATGGGACGCATCCCGGCCTCGGTCCAGTCGAAGAGCGCAGCCGCTGGATGATCCCTACCGGGCCCACGCCATCGACCTGATCCGTGCCACGCAAGGAGAAATCCCGATGGACCGTCGTTCTTTCACCCTCCTCAGCGGTGCAGCCGTCACCGGCGTGGCGCTGGACCTGCTGATCACCGGATCGCCCGCGATGGCCGCCGCAGCCCACGGCGATCGAGTCTCACCACAGTTACTCGAGGTCATCGAATCGACAGTCCGTACGACCCGTGAACTGGACGACGCCCAGGGCAGTACCTCGGCGCTGTCCTGGGCTGGGGGAACCTGGCAAAACCTCGGGCGGGTCCTGACCGGCAGCAGTTACTCCGGCAACACCCAGATCCGGCTCCAGACGGCCTACCTCGAGATGACGGAGCAGTACGGCTGGATGCTGTTCGACGCTTCCCATCACCCTCAGGCACAGCGAGTCTTCCAGACCGGCCTACGCCTGGGCGGCGAAGCGCAGGACGCCCGCCCGGTACGCCAGGCCACCGCCAATCTGCTGGCCTCGACGGCATATCAGGCCACCTGGCTCGGCCAGTACACCGAGGCCGCGACACTGCTCCAAGTCGCCGAGCACAAGGCCCTCGCCGATATGACCCCCGGCCTGAAAGCCATTCTGGGCAGCAGGAAAATGTCCCTGGCCGGCGCGAATGCCGATGGCCAGGCCCTGCCCCGGCTGGAGGAACAGATCCGCACCTGCCTCTCCAGCCCCGGAGCGGACGAGCCCTGGTGGACCCTGTGGCAGACACCCGACATGGTTGATCAGCAAACCGGACGCGCCTGGCTGGCGGCCGGCGACCACGAAACTGCCACCCCCTACCTGGAACGCAGCAACCAGCACACCGCAACACCGTTCGCCCGCGAGCGCATGCTGCGAGCCACCGAGCTGGCCGACGCCCTGACCAAGACCGGTGACGTCACCGGGGCCGTCTCAGCAGCCACCACGGCCCTGACCCTCTCCGCAGATGTCGGCTCGCCCCGGATCAGGAACCAACTCACCGCCGTGACCGACACTCTCGTGCGCCGTTACCCCACCCACGCCAGCATCGCGGACCTGGTGGAACAGTTTCCCGACCATTAAATCGCACCTACCACGACGCTTGGCAGAGGCCACAGCAGCCCTTCAGGTCGCCTCCGTCCAAGGCAGGAAAGCACCACCCCTTGCAACTGTGGTGATGTGCATCGCCCGCCAGCTGGCCATGGAATTTTCATCGCAAACGACAGACAATATTCAGGGTTTTAGCAAGCGGATGGGAACCTGTCCAGCGACGACTTCGCCTCGTTCAATCGCTGCAACCAAGTTGGCTGGATCATCACTTACGAGTCCGGAGAGCCCTCGGCCCACAAGCATATCGATGGTTCCTTTTCGTAGGGCAAGTCTCCAGTGGTCGTAGAAATCTAAATGGGTGGAGAAAATTATATTTGAACCATTTTTGAGACGGAAATTTGCCCCGGTCAACGTGGCACTCAGAGCAGTATCAGAAAGTTTGCTACTATGCGCAAGCCGTGACATATAGGATTCTCCTTCAATGAACCCGTGCGACCTGAAAAGATCCAGAATTGGATCCGATATGCATCCTTCAGAATTGATACTCCATCCTCCGTGACAGTCAATTACCAGTGCTGCTCGACCTGGACGGAAGTAGCAGCATTCAACATCGAACAATGTTTTTCTGAAATAAACTTCCTTGGTGTGCAGAACACTGGATGAAGCGCAAGCCAGATGAGCGAGCTGAAAGAATGTTTGCCCTGGCGCCTTCTCACTGGTGAGAGCCATCAGGTTTGACGAATCCTCGGGTGGAATAATTAAGGAGCACGCGAAGCAGGTCTGGCGTGATGTGCGTAGACGATCAATCATACGTTGCTGTTCAGATTTTTTCACCAAGCTCAGAACTTCTATTTTTGTCCGGATCATTGAATCCTGCAAGGAAACTTCCACGTCCTCGCCATATAGCAGTTCATACAGTGCGTCGGCGAGAGGTCGGGGAATCCCGACCGTCGCTCTTTGTAGGTGCGTTTTCAGTCCTTGGGTTTGATCAGTCAGCTCATCCGCGCGCACCTGCGCGGACAAAGCTCTTGCTGCCGAGGTCCAGTCTTCAAACCCTGAAAACAAGGCAACAGCTGATGCGGCGGCCTTTGATGATCTTTCGGGAGCCCAGGACAAGGTGGATCGTGCTTCATTCAGCCCGGCCGTGGCGGCCAATTTTTGGTTGCCTTGCTGGGTAGCTATTTCTCTGGCACAAGCAAAGTGGGAAGCAGCTGCGACCTCGTCCCCCTTATCCATCAAGATTGCTCCCAGAGAATTATTCAACGATGCTTCAAGTCCGGAGATTTTGAGTTTTTCACAAAACCCTAAGAGACGACGGATTTCTTGTTCAGCTTTCTCCGTATCATCCATATACTGATACATCGAGGCGCGATTTGCCATGACTCGGAGCATGATCTGTAGCTGACCTAGCTCTTGAGCCTGATTAAACGCTGCTTCGTAGTCTCGGATGGCATCATCGTATTTCTCCTGACGGCGCAGGATGTTTGCGCGCATTGCGAGGGATTGCACGTGTTCTAACGGGGACCGTGATTCTCTGGCTCTCTTGATCGAATCATCTATGGCCTTCACCGCCTCGTTGAGAAGATTTCTTTCTAGATACACACGTGCAAGTACCCGGAGAGTGAAAGCTCGCGTCTGGTCCGAGAGATACTGAGGATCTTGCAGAAGCAAGCGTTCCAAGATTTTTCCTGCTTGAACAGCTTCTCCTGAGTTCACCAAAGCTTCGGCGTGGCTGGATCGGCAGTGGCTGAGCGTATCGCTGGGGCCTAGTTGAGTGAGTATGTCCGATGCCTTAGCGAAAGTTTCCGCAGCTTGCCTCATGCGTCCGCGTAGGAATAGATGTCGGCCTCTGGCCTGTTCAACACTTGCCACCAAGACGAAGTTTCCGGTTTGAGCAGCAATCGAGACAGCGTCGGAGTGTAGGGCTTCAACTAGCTCTTCGTGTCCAATTTCGGAATATATATCGGCGAGGCTATTCATTGACATGACAGCTTGAGGGGCGTTCCCAACCTGTATGGCAAGATCCACCGATTCAGAAAGACTAGCAATAGCCTCGGGATGCCGAGGGGAATTTCGAAGTGCCCGACCGTACAAGTAGAGAGCTTGAACTAGGGAGCCAACTAAATTTGTTTCTCGGAACTTCTCGATTGCTTCATAATACGAAAGAATCGCGCGTGTCGGCGTAGGGTCAAGGCGTTCCTGGATTTTTCCGAGAGCGAGCACGAGTTCAGCCTCGCCATTGCGGTGGCCACGTTTTCGGACCTGCGCGAGAGCCGCAAGGATCTGTTCCTCGGATAGCGAGTCAGCAATTCCGGACATCCATCGTGCACTTGCCGCTTCCGGATGCGGCGCCGTATTAGCCAAGTGTTTTTCACTGAGGCGCGCAGCGTTGCGGAGATAGCGTTTTCCCGCCCTGAGATGTCCCGATACTACATAGGCCTCGCCGATGAGGTGCAGGGCTTGGGCAATTTCGTCGTTAGTTCCTAATTCCCGCAAAATGCCCAGTGACGGGCGAACTACATCGATGGCGGCTGATGACTGGCCGGCCTGCAATAAGAGGCGGCCAAGTGCTAAGCGTGTCAGAGCAAGGATCTGATAGTCGTCTGATTCGAGCGCTGCCTGGTGCGCCTGCCGGTAAAGGTCCAGGGCTGCATTCGTCCGCCCAAGCCGCTGTGATGCCTGGGCAAGATTGAAGAGTGCTGCCGTCATCCAGGAAGCATTATTTGTTGCTTGGGCACCAGCGTGCACTTGCTCGTACATGATCTGCATATCTCGCCAGTGGCCACGAAGGACAAGAAAGGATGTCAACGGCCCTACGAGATCAATTGAATCATTCCATAGTTCAAGACGAGAGGCCTCCACAATAATATGTAACGCGCCTTGCCGATCGGCCTCCATTTCTGAAATTTCGAAGGTCCTTCCTGGGTCCTCGCTAGTTGCGAATACCCGAGCATATGATAAACACGTTTGTTTCACCATGTGGAGACGAGTATTTGCATCATACTGTGCGAACGCTTGCGTCCGGGCGAACGAGTAGATTAAATCGTGGAGGCGAAATCGCTGGTCGTCGATCTGTTCGATGAGGTTACTCTCGCACAGGTCAAAAAGTTCGCCCTCTAGATCAGACGGAGAACTCTTGCGCAATATTTCATGGATATTGAGCTGCAGTGCCGCGCTCAGTACCGTTACGGATATGGGGGCACTGGGAAGAACGCCCATAGTAACCAGAATTTCACGCTGGATTTCGGGCAAGGATTGAAAGCTGTCATTAATGATTGCAGTCATAGAACGTTGGCCAACTTTGAGAGCTGTCATCGTTAAGATGGGATCAGCTAAAATTTGGAAGTACCGTTCTACATTCATTTTCGGCTGCCGAGCCAATCGAGCAGCCGCGATGGCGATGGCCAGAGGAGAGCCGCTGCACGCCTCCCCCAACTTCAGACGGTCAGCAGCTGTCAACTGGTCACCGACAACGGTTGCAACCAGAGCGGCGGCATCAGCAGCAGGCAGAGGGAGAAGTTCGAGTACGATCGGAGACAAGTCAAGTAGTCCGCTGAGGCGTGATCGGCTAGTGCAAACGAGGTCTACATCCAGTCCAAGATGGACGAACTCCCGTAAGCACTCTTCCTGGCGAACACCATCGAGAAGTACGACTGTCCTACCCGCATGGGTCAGACGCGAGAGTTCGGCTGTCCGTTCCAGTGGCGGGCCTTCGATAGGCCTGTCAGGTGGGACCAGAACCGCGAGGAGCGAGTCAACAATATCCTGGCCAGTTCGAAAGTCCTCCGCCTGTAATACCGTTGCCCTTACTTCCGGGAGGTCTGCAATTGGGGCAAGCGCGTGACGCGCCAGACTTGTTTTTCCGATTCCGGGCTCACCAGTTATCAGCACCAAAGCTGGTTGACCGGTATTAGTGGAACGAGAAACCAGTGATTCGCGAAGAACTCGCGCTTCATTCTCGCGCCCAATGAAGTTTTGCGGAGCGTAGAGGGTGGGGCTGGACGGGCGGTCAGATCTCCATCCCGCAGGCTGTACTTGGGACCGCAGGAGGT
Source organism: Kineosporia corallincola (assembly GCF_018499875.1). Taxonomy (GTDB): domain Bacteria; phylum Actinomycetota; class Actinomycetes; order Actinomycetales; family Kineosporiaceae; genus Kineosporia; species Kineosporia corallincola. The sequence continues at coordinate 19,176 of NZ_JAHBAY010000024.1, forward strand.
CACGTGCTTGCTCCATTGAGATGGTTCGGCGGTCTTGCTCCGCGGTGGCCAGACGATCCCTTACCGTCTTGGTGAAACCAGCTAGCCAGATCGTCCGCTCATCAGGAGTAGGTGGACGATCTGTCGAGGCATGCACAATGCGGGCCAGAAGAGCTGTGTAACGCGATTCTGCGGCCCGTCCGTCCATCCCCCACGACTCGAGCACCGCTGCGAGTTCCCGAACCGCCTTATCTGATATATGTGCGCGGTGCGGCAATCCAGTCGTCATTGAGAAAACGGCAAGGAAGTCTGAGGTTTCTTCAAGCGTAATTTCGAGGGATTGCGCCACTCGCTGTATTTCAGAGTTCATGTCACTAGCAGATGGATTCTGCAAAAAAAACCGCAGCTTTGGGTCCGCACCACCGCTGGTTTCAAAGGTGTATTGGCCTCGGCGTTCCATGCCGACCCAAATCGTGTGCAAATCTTTGAAGATCCTCGTTTTCAGTAGCTCGGCCAAGCTCCAAGGCGGCTGGCTGGGCTCTCGATGTTTGACGGAAACGAACTCAACGTCCCCACCTGGCTCCTTAAGAAGTGCGTAATCGGTACTCCACTCGGTCACCACGGACGTGATGTCACTGTCGCGAAGATTGCGGATGATTCTTAGCGCCACGCACTCGTGCTGATACTCGAACCAGGCCATGGTTTCGGGGCCGGTGTTCCGCATGTCCCGATGTAACGCAGGGTGATGATCCGCTCCGCTCCTAGTCATGGGGTCACCGTAGTGGCCGCCACCGACAAAACGGAGCAGCGCTGAGGTGGGACTGTCGCGTAAACGGCATTGAGCTGATGTCATCCTGTTGAATCAACCTGCCAGGATGAGGGTTTGGATGGCGTTCACCAGGCTGGTGGCGTGGTGGGGGCTGGAGCGGATCTTGCGCAGGACCCGCCAGTTCTTCAGCTGGGAGTTGGCTCGTTCCCCGATGGCCCGGATCCGGGCGTGGGCGGTGTTGGCGGCCTTCTGGCCAGCGGAAAGAGGTTTCATCTTCCGGGTGGCGGGGTCCTGGCGACGGCTGCGCAAGGGGGTCCGGACGTTCTCGGGTGAGCCCTGGTAGGCGGTGTCGGCGAAGGCCATCACCTTGGCCTTGGCCAGTTCGGCCAGGATCTCGTGGTGGCGCGCGGCCTTGATGTCGTGGACGGAGCCGGGAAGGGCGGGTGAGACCCAGATCAGCCGGCCTGCGGGGTCGGTGATGACCTGGACGTTCACGCCATGTGCTTTCCATTTCCCGCTGTAGAACGGGCGATCTCGCTTCGAGGCCATCATGACCCGGTCGATCCGCAGCAGGCTGCCGTCCAGGATGACGAAGGCCTTGCCCTGGGCGACCTCGATCGCCTGCTCGAGCGTGGGTGCCATGGCGGCCAGCAGGTCGATGCCTTCGCGCAGATACCGGTAGACGGTACGGATCCCGATGCCGAAGCCGCAGGCCAGATCGGCATACGTCTCGCCCTTACGCAGATGGGCCAAGACCAGCAGAGCTTGCCGGCCGGAGTCCAGGATCCGCCAGCGTGAGCCCATCTCGCGGCGCAGACGACGGATGGCAGCGGACAGCAGATTCAAGGCGCGACTGGACACAGCCATGCCCGACGGGTAGGAAAGCATGTGGAGCCCCTGGCGGTGCGGATGATCTAGACAATCCCCGTCCTACCAGGGGTTTCTTCGCGTCCGGCGCCCGGGGTCAGGCACCAAGATCAGGATGACAAAGGCTCATTGGCGCACGAACGGTGTTCGAACCTGCCGATTTCCAGTGAATCGCGTTCTATGTGATCCTGATCCCGGTATGCTGTTGATCTTGCTGGAGTGCTGTTTCCTGGGGTGGCCGTCGCGGTGGAAGGGGTGCTCGAGGATGGGGACGGGCTGCGGATCCAGTTGTTCTCCATGGTGGTGGACGCACCGTGTCCTTCATCTGGTTCTCTCTCACGCCGGGTTCATGGCTGGTGTCGTCGCCGGTTGAAGGATGTTGCGATCGCAGGCAGAAAGTTGTTGCTGGAGCTACGATCTCGTAGGCTGGCGTGCGTCGAGGTTTCCTGTGTTGGAAGGACCTTCCGGGGAGCAGATCCCTTGTCTGACCCGGCGATGGGCGGTGGATCAGGGTTCAATTGGCCAATCAGCTTACAGGACCATTTTGCAGTGACCACTCCGATGAGTGCCCAGCAACTTGCGGAAAGCCAACTGCTGAATGCCCTTCCTCGTCGCTGGCAGCACTCATTGGGGGTCGCCCAGCGAGCCCGACAACTGGCGCCGCTGGTGCAAGACCAAGCCGAAACCCTCGAGGCGTCCGCGGTCCTCCACGACGTCGGGTACGCCCCGGACCTCGTGGACACCGGGTTCCACCCGCTCGACGGTGCTCGGTTTCTTCGATCAATCGGAGTTGATGAGCTGGTCGTTCGTCTTGTGGGGAACCATTCCTACGCGCTTCTCGAGGCCGAGGAACGCGGCCTGCGTGAGGTGCTCAGTTCCGAGTTTCCTCTCGTCGATCAGCCGCTACTGGTGGACGCGTTGGTGTTCTGCGACATGACCACCACGCCCGACGGCCTGCCGACCAGCTCTGAGGAACGGGTCGGCGAGATCTTGTCCCGCTACGGGCAGGAGAGCATCGTCGGCCGGTTCATCCGCCGGGCCGCTCCGGAGATCCACGCCAGTGTGGAACGAATCCGGACGGCCGCCGCAACCGCGGGCCTCGTGCTCTGAGGCATCACCCGAGGTAGGGGTAGGTGCCTGCCAGGTAGTGGCCGATCTGCTCGTGCATGCTCGGATGAATGTCGAGGTCGGTCAGGTGCTCGGGGTTAACCCAGCGCACGCCGTCGGCCTCGTCGTTGATGGTGGGCTCGCCGCCGATCGGGCGGCCGATGTAGGCGACCTCGAACTGCTGGCGGACTTCGCCGTCGGTGTAGGCCACGATGTGGGACGGGTTGGAGTAGACCCCGAGGAAGCCGGTCACCTCGGCGATGATGCCAGTCTCTTCCTCGCACTCGCGCACCGCGCACTGTGCGGCGCTTTCGCCGATGTCCTGCGCGCCGCCGGGGAGCGCCCATTGGCCGGTGTCGCGGCGTCGCTGCAGGAGGATCTCGCCGACTTCGTTGACGACGAGCAGGTTGCTGGCCGGCACCAGGGAGTTGGCCTTGGGGGCGGTGTTGTCGTAGTAGTACTCGGTCCTGCCCATGGTGGTGCTCCTACTTCTCGGGCGCCCAGGGACGCGTGGTGCTCCAGATGGCGTCGAAGCTCTGCTCGTACCGGTTGAACCATTCGGCATCGGTGCCGTCGGTCCGTCTGAGCTGGAACAGCGGGTTGGCGCTGGCGGGCTGTCCCCAAACATGCGGGTTGACCAGGAGCTGGTCGTCGTACCGGAAGAGCGAGTTGTACAGCGTGGTGTCGTGCAGGTGGACCTCGCAACCGGGGCGACCCACGAGCGTTCGGTAGTACGTCAGCGACGCGCGGATCTTGGCGGCCAGGCTCTCACCGATTCCCTCTTCCTCGCCCCTCAACCGGACAGCCTGGCCTTCCGGATCTCCGAAACACAGCCGGACGCGGGCACCGGCCTCGGCACGTTCTTGCAACATGCGGGCGATGTGCGGGTTGGTCTGGGCGAAGAAGGTGCCGGAGAAGACCAGCACGTCGATGTGCTTCGAGGCCCCTCGCAGCAGCGCCAGCCACAGGTCACGTGGAACGCTGGCGCGGTTGGCGAAGGTCGCCACGATCTCACTCGTCGCAGCGGAAGCTCCTGCCACGTTGTCCGGTGCCTCGGGCCAGAGGTGCTCCTCATCCAGGCCGAGCAGGTGGGCGATGCTCCAGCGGTGCCGTCGTTGGGGCACACGTCCGCTGACCCATCGGCTGGCGGTCTTGGGATCGACTCCGCACTCGGCCGCGACTTCTGCCACGGTCAGCCCCCGTTGCACCAGAGCGGAACGCAATCGCTCGTTCACTCAGCACAGCAAACCGAAGTCTCGTATCGGGCGCAAGAACGCATTTCAGCCACCCTGCACTCGCTGCGCACTGGTGGCGTCCTACGCTGGGGCAGCGTGCCGCTCATCGTGCTCTGGGACATCGACCACACGCTGATCGAGAACAACGGCGTGAGCAAGCAGATCTACGCCGATGCCTTCCGACGGCTGACCGGCCAGCCATCCGCCCACCGGGCGAGGACGGAGGGACGAACGGACAGGCTGATCTGCCGACAGATGTTCCTCGACCACGGTCTCGAGCCTCCGACCTGGGACGTCATCGGGCCCGCCTTGGAAGCTGCTGGGGCAGGTTTGGAAGCAGAACTGGCTCGCAGGGGCGAGGTGCTTCCCGGCGTTCGAGACGTCCTCACCCTCGCGGCGGCGGAGCGGAACTTCGTCTCGTCCGTCCTGACGGGCAACATCGCGGCCAACGCCATGGTGAAGCTTCGTGCCCTTGGGCTGGATCACCTGCTGGATCTGGAGTGCGGGGCCTACGGCGAGCACTCTGAGGATCGCGGAGCACTGGTCGAGGTTGCGAGGAAGCGGGTCCACCAGCAGCACGCCCTGCCGCTGACCACTCCGGTTGTGCTCATCGGAGACACGCCAAGGGACGTTCAGGCCGCGCACGATACCGGGGCGCATGTAGTCGCCGTCGCGACCGGCGTGGACAGCGCCGAAGCGCTCCGGATGGCCGGGGCTCGCATGGTGCTCAGCGACCTTCGCGAGAGCTCCCGTCTGATCGACCACCTGCGCTCGCTTGCCCTCTGAGCGCGTGCGGGGACGTTCCAGGACGTCCCCGAAACGTCCCTTGGCGAGGTTCGTCGTCCCCGTTTTCTAGGGCACTCTCTTTGAGTCGCCGGAGGCCGAATCCCTCCTCGGCCGCCGACGTACAGGAGAGCCCAACTTCGAACGGTGTGATCGTGAGGCCGACCCGTGAGTAGCTCTCTCTGAGCGGCCCTCTGTATATAGGTGGATTTCGAAAGTGACTGCTACTTAAGCAGGTAGAGGTGCTTCAACGAGATGTTCCGGAGTTCGCCCGCTACACGAACTGCAGTGATCGTTAGAGTGGCCTCCGCTCATTCGTGGCGCAGTAGAGCCGCGCCGAGCGTTGACCCGTGATGGCTCAGGATGCGGCCGTCACTCGTTCTCAAGCCACCGCGAGAGGTTCTGGCATGCCTGAAAAGGTTTTCAAGGAAAAGGTCCTCGTCTACGTCGTTCGCGACGGGAAGCTCCTGGTGTTCCGACACACGGACTACAGCTACGAAGAGGTCGGCATCCAGGTGCCGGCCGGCAGCATCCGGCCCGGCGAATCTCCTGAGGCAGCTGCTCTTCGTGAGGCCGCGGAGGAGACCGGGCTTTCGGACTTCAAGATCGTCCGCAAACTCGGTGAGATCGACTACGACATCAGCCCCTACCGCTTCGAGATCCAGCATCGTCACGTCTTCCAACTCGAACTGACGCAGTCGACTCCCGACCGCTGGATGAGCCAGGAGGACCACGACGGCGAGCAGGAGCCCACGCACTTCGAGTGCTTCTGGATTCCGGTGGAAGCCGCTCACATTCTCCAGTCGGGTCAGGGAGCCCTGCTGGGGAACCTTTACGAGTAGGACCAGACCAGCCGTTCATCGCTGCAAGGAGGCAGGCGGTGTCGCAGCACACGGACGAACATCCTGGACTTGGGTCGCTGTACCGCAGGCTGAGTGTTGACGACGTGTCCTCGGCGGTCTCGGTGATCGTCAAGGTCCGCGGCGAGACCTGCGACATCGACTGTCTGTACTGCTACGAAAAGCGCAAGGCCGCGCCTGGAGGAGCGCGCGTCAGCCCGGCTCAGATCCGGCAGCTGACCGAGCTCTTCCAGGGACGTCCCCTCGCGATCGAACTACACGGCGGTGAACCACTGACAGCGGGCCGCGACCACATCGCGGCCATCCTGGAGGAACTTGGCCAGCTCCCGCAGGTGGTCCGGGTCACCATGCAGACGAACGGTGTCCAACTCGACGACGAGTGGCTCGACCTATTCGACGAGCTGTGCCCAGACCTTCAGCTCGGGATCTCCCTCGACGGGGACGCTCGCGGCAACGCGTGGCGAGTCGGCTACGACGGCCAACCCGTCTACCCACGCGTTCGCGCAGCACTGGAGTTCTTGGCCCGACGTGGTCGGCAGGTCGGCCTGATCGCTGCGGTCACTCCACCTCTGCTGGGCCGAGCCGAGGAAGTTCTCGATCATCTCGCTGCCTTCGGCTCGGTGAATGCGATCAGCTTCGTTCCGTGCTTCGACGCGACGGTGGTCCGACCGACCGCCACGTCGGGACGGCGCCTGACACCGAGCCGTGAGCTTCAGTCGGCCTCCATTTCTTCAGACGCCGGGCCGGCTTGGGCCATCACCCACAGCGAGTACGCCGACTTCGTGTTGGCCGTGACTGCTCGCTGGATCGCCGGGGGTCACTTTGCCAGGATCAAGCTGGAGCCAGCGGTCTCGACCATCCGCAGGCTTCGCGGCCTGGACAGCGGCTTCTGCCACTTCTCCAACCTGAAGTGCGATCACGTCTTCACCCTGTATCCCAATGGTCAGCTCGGCAGCTGCGACGAGCTGCCTTGGCCGAAGGCCCGCTTGGTCCAGCTCAACGACCGCTCCTCGCAGGGGAAGGTGATCGCCGAGCAGGAGAGCTCGGCTCTCCTCGCCGAAGGCCGAGCCCTGATGAACCGCTGCTCGGATTGCGCCTATCGCGAGACCTGCGGCGGAGGCTGCATCGCGACACGATGGCGAGCCCACGGCACATCGCCCGACGCGAGCGACGCCTACTGCGACTACCGCATGCGCATGGTCGACGGTGTCTCCGCCCTCCTGGCCCAGCCGCGCCACCACGAAGGCGCTTGGTGCCGCTCGTGGCGGTGGCGCCCCCGCAATCCCAACCGAATGAGATCCATTCCGGAGTTCCTTGAACGCTGGGACGCCGACCACCAGCACCACGCGGATGTCCGACTGTTGACCAGCGGGCACGGGAACATCAACACGGTCGGTCTCCCGGGCGTCCACGACGCGGACGACCTCTACCCCCGCCATCCACGCTGGCGCGAAGCCATCGAAGACGGCGTCTGGCCTCTCGTCGACGTCCTCACCAACCGGTGGGGCCTGATCACCTACGACAGCTGCGCGGGCCACCAGTACCGAGGACTCTCCATCCCCACGAGCAGCCGTCGCGTCGGTCTCCTACCGCGAACCGAGGACGAGTACGCCCGCGCGGCGGCGTGTCTTTGTCGCGTGGCCTCCGAAGTACGGGGAAAGCTTCCCGCTGGAGTTGAAGTCTCCCTCGGCAGAGCCAACCTGGAATGTGAGACGACGAGCCAGAAGGTGCCCGTTCTGGACCTTGCCCTCACCCCAAGCCCTGAGGCGACCTGGGATACATACTTCCGTAACGTCGACGAGGCGACGCGGGTCCTTGGCGCAGCGGTCACGAATATTTCTCTGGAGAGCGACGTTTCCTGCGCCTGCCTGGGGCACCGCTCGCTCATCGACGCGGACCGGGCAGTTGCCGGATGAAGGCCGCAGACGCAGCAACCGTCCATCAGCTACTTGGACGGATAACGTACTTTCACGTGATCTTCATCGAGCCATCGCTGAGACCTTCCACCGCCGGAGCCGCGCGAACCGAGCCGTGCTGCAACCATCGTGCTCCGCCGGGCAACCCAAGACCAGAACAGACGAGCGCTGCGATTTCTCAGTCGGCTTGGCAAGCGCTGGTTCAAATTGCCTACAGCGTAGGTAATTACCAATTGGTATGCCCGAGCGATTCTGGCGACTGTTGCGCCAAGTGCCGCATCTCGCGATCTGCCGCAGCGGTCGCGGATGCCTGGCTACAGACGGAATGCCGCGTCTACCGAGCCACCGAACCAGCAGCCACAGTTCGTGAATCATGCCGCACGACCTCGGCCCAGATCATTTCACGTGCCTTTGAGATTCAGCACCACTGCCACTGTTCCGATGGCCAAGGGCCGCCATCAGCCCCGGTTTCCCCGCTGCCCGATCTGGACCGTCACCCGCTCACCGGGGAGCTTCTGTCGCTCTGGCGAGACCCGGTGTCGGGGAGTCGAGCGCCCGTCATCACCTGGCTCAACCACTGCCCGGGCATTCAAGATATCCGCCGAATCCTCGAATCAAGGGGGCTCACATGATCCACATCGCCGAGACCGTCGGCATCGGCAGTATCGAAAACTTCCTCGACGAGGAAGAGCGGCTACACCTCGCCAAGCTGATGACCGAGGTGCTCGACAGCGCCGAGGCCGGCACCTTCGGGGCCAAGCGCCGCACCACCATCCACGAGATTCCCGGACACGACGAGCAGCAAGCCATGGCGGTCTACGAGCCCCTAGGCCGAGTCGAGATCTTCGGACTCCCAGAGGCCGTCGAGAACATCCTTCAGGCCGCCTTCGAACGCTCTCGGCCCGCCCTCGCCCGCGTCATGCCCTCGATCACGCACTGCCGCCCCTGGACGTACGTCGAATACGGCCCCGGTCAGCACATCACCAGCCACCTGGACGGCATTGCCCCGGATCCGTTGGCCTGGCCCCGGCAGATCGCTGGCATCAGCGTCGTTGTCAGTGAGCCAGAGGCCGGCGGCGGCTTCTTCATCGAATCCACTTCTAGCGAGCAACTCTGGAATCGGCCCCTACCGCAGACCGACAACAACGGCTACGCCGACGGCATGTGGCTGGCACATGACGGCGCCGACAACTCGTCTCTCTGGTTCCAGACCATGCCGCGCACCCGCTGGTCGGTCGAGCCTGCCCCCGGAACCGCCCTGCTGTACGGTTCCCAGCTCGCCCACGGTACCCATCCCGTCTCCGCCGGGAGGATCGGGAAGTTCATCAGCTGGCTGGCTGCAGACGCAACCGCTGAGGCGTAGGCGATGCTGCTGGCCCTGGAAGGTATCGCCGGAGCCGGCAAGAGCACCATCCGCGATCACCTTCTCACCGAAGCGCATGCAAAAGGCTTAACGGTCAACCACATCGGCCAGTTCTCCTGGCTGTCACTACCCGCCACTCGCACCCTGGTGAAACTCCGCGCAGGCCAACCAGGTGACTACGCGAACGACGTCCAAGCAGCACAGACAGACCTCGCACTGCACAACACGTTCAACCTCGTCCCCGCCATGGGGCAGGGGCATGTCCTGGCCGACCGGTTCTCGCTCTCCACCGCCTGTCTGCTCGCTTTGAGCCATCGCCAAGCCGTTGCTCCCTTGGTCGAACGCCTCGCCCAGGAACCAACAGCAAGGCCATCCCTCACCGTCCTACTGACCACAGACCTGTCGCTATGCCGACAGCGGCTCGCTCATCGCGAATCTGGCCAGCGATTCACCGAAGGCTCGGCCGAGATGGCCGACCTCGCTCAGCTCTACCGCGAAGCCTTGACCCACTGGGCCAGATTCACCGATCTCCCAGTCCTGATGCACCCCTGCTCATCCAAAGCCGATCTGGACTTCCTCGTCAGCGCGTGCCTACGCCAACTCCAGGAGCACCAGTAGCTCACCCCGTCCGAAGGAGCCCGCCCATGGACCTACACCCGCTGCATCCGGCCGCATGGGTGCTCCACCAGCTGTCCCAGGACGGATGGCAGGTGGACAAGCTCCTCACCTTCACCCGCGCAAGCACCCTCGCTCTCGCGCATCGCAAAGACAGCGAGACCGTCGTCATCAAAGCCGGATTCGGATCGAACCACGTGCTGGCCGAACTCGATGCCGAACAGCGTGCGTCCGCCTACGGCTTCTACTGGTACGCACAGCTCACCGAGAATGAACGGGCCCTCAGCCGAGACGCCTTCCGTGAAGAGGCTGACCTCACCGAAGAAGCCAGCGCCCTCGCCCACATGGTCCCCCTACTCGACCGGGGAACGTCCGCCAAGTTCGACTGGTACACCATGCCCTGGCTCAGCGGCGGAAACTTCCGTGAACACATGCTGGTCCAGCCGCCCTCCGCCCAAGGCCTGTGGATACTCGCCGACGTCGCTGAAGCACTATCGCACCTTCACGAAATCGGGATCGTGCACCGCGACGTCTACCAAGAGAACATCCTCATCCACGAAGGACGTGGGCACCTCACCGATCTCGGGGCAGCCCGACGCCTCACAACCCCACGCGGTCCAGAACGCCGCCAGCCCGAGGTTCACTGGCCACCCGAGTACCTGGACGACTACCGCAACGCGACCACCGCCGCCGACATCTTCAGCCTCGGCGTCTTGATCTACCGCTACCTCTGCGGAGACATCCCCCGACTCGATGCCGACCACGAACGCCTGCCGGTCGCCCTACGCAACGTGGTCGCAGCGGCACTGGCTCGTCATCCACGGCAACGACCATCAGCAGGCGAACTCGTCGACGCCCTACGAGCTCCACGGTCGTAACCGGCTGACCAGAGGAGGAACCAGTCATGCCCCCAGTGAGATCGCCGCCCAGTCGAACACGTGAACGCAGCGCTCCGGAAGCCAATCCGTCCGCTACTACCTGTTTCAGGAGAGGACCAGCATGAGCAACGACCGGATCACCGAGTTCCTGGCCAGCGTCGAGGAACTGCGGGGAGAGGACGACGCCGTCCGCACGACGGCCCACACGTCCAGCGTCTCGGCCGAAGGATGGCCGACCACGACCAGCTCGGTCTGACGTAGGCCCGTCCCAATGCCCGCGGGGCCGGCCTGGTTCAACAACGGACCAGGCCGGCCCTTCCTGACTCACGAGAGAGATCCGAGATGCCTGACTTCACGTTCACTCCGACCAACCGCCTTCACGAGGAACGCACCCACCGCATCTATTCGCTCCTCCACCACGGCGACGTAGCCAAGGATAAAAGCCCAGCGCGAGCGCTCGCCTACGCTCTGGCCCACCATTCCCTGGAAGGAAGCGAGGCCGCGGCCCGGGCCGGGGACGCAGCCACCTTCGACTGGTACGCCAACCAGCCACTCACCGAGATGCGGGGCATCTTCACGCTCACCGTGGCCGGACCCCGCGTCGTCGTAAGCCCCGAACTCGACCAACTCCCCAGGTCCCCGATCTCGGAAACCCCCTACTACGTGATCGGCGACCAGACGCAACCACCGCCGGCTGAGACGCAGACGCTCGCCGCGGGCGCCTTCGCCGTCGCATCGGACGCCGGGTTCGGCGAACTGCTGCACCAACACGCCGTAGTGATGTGCCTCCTCAGAAGCAAGTCCCTCGGACAGACGCTCGACAGCTGGACGATCACGCGCCTGCCCGGAACAGTCTTCATGGACCACGTCAACGACCCAGTAATCCTGGGCCGTGACCTCATCCACGAGGCAGGCCACAACTGGCTCAACGACGCGCTCACCGCCACCGACACCAAGATCGACGACCAGAGTTACTTCTGGTCACCCTGGAAGCAATCACAGCGACCCGCGTTCGGCTTCATCCACGCCTGCTGGGCGTTCCCGCTGACCATGATCTACAGCGCCTGGGCCCGCGACAAGGCGGAACCGGAGATCGCCGAGTTCCTGACCACCTACCTGAACAAGCAGCGCCCCCTCCTCGCCGAAACGAGTGCCGATCACCAGCAGGCCATGAAGCTGATCCCCGACCAGGGCCTGCGTGAGCGGCTCATCGCGGTCTACGAGCAGGCGCTCACACTGTGACCGTCCTCGGCCAAGGACGCCCCGGGCTGTCGCTCCTCGTCCACCGGCCAGGCCACGAGCCCTTCGCCTGGAACACGGGCATGGCAAGCCTCGAGCACCAGGTGCCGATTGGACCCGACACGAACTTCAACGTAGGGTCCGTCGCGAAGCAGATCACGGCACAACTCGTGCTCGACGCGTCCCACGAATGCCTGCTGGACCTCGACCAGCCGGCCGACGACCTAGACCCCGACCTTCAGATCAAAGACATCAACGTCGGCGAGCTCATCACCCATGGCTCCGGGCTCAGAGACGTCGAATCTCTACTCTCGCTGGCCGGATTCCGCCCTCTCGATCACTACACAGCCCCTGACCTGCTCGCGCTCGCCTATCGTCAACGCGAGCGCGTCGTGGCTGCGGACGACTTCCTGTACGCCAACACGAACTACCTGCTGCTCGCCAAGATCCTCGAAACCGTCCGTCAAGAACCTCTCCCGGACCTCGCGCGCCGAACGATCTTCGAGCCGCTCAACATGCACAACACCAGGTTCTGCGCCGACCCCCAGCAAATCGTCCCCAACGCAGCCTCCGCCTACCGCCAGATCGGCAGCAACTGGAGCCACGCCCGAACCCCCGTGGCGCTGCCCGGCCCCGGCTCGCTGTGGACCACCGCACAGGACCTGGACCTCTGGCTGCAGCACCTTCACGGTCGCTGGCGAACCGGTGGCCAACGCCTCCTCTACCAAGAACTTCTGAACTACCGGGCGAGCGACCACGCCCCCTACCTCTACGGACCCGGGCTCTACGGAGTCGAGGACTCGGATCAGCCTCGGGTCTTCCATTTCGGGCATGAGCAGGGATTCTCCGCAGCCACCCACCTGACCAGCAACGGCAGCCGCGTGGTCTGCCTGGCGAACGGGTCCGACGTCTCGGCCGATCGAGTTGCCACAGCCATGCTGGAGAACCTCGACCATCCGGATCTGCTTCCAATCGCGCTGAAGACCATTGCCCAGCAGACACGCCGCCAACCACCGCCCCGGAGCGTTCCAGCCAGCTCTTCGAGCGAGCTCGGCCCGTTCAGCTGTCCAGACGTTCCGGGAGTGGTGCGCCTTACCCGGTCGAATCGTGGACTCGAACTTTGGCGACGAGGAACCGGAGATCAGCTCACCCAGATCAGCGCAGAGCAGTTCTCGGGCCCCGGATACACGCTGACTCTCGAAGATCCTCAAGCGCCCGACCGGGGCTTCCGCCTCGATCTTGAGCGTGCACCTTGCCTTGCATACCAGCTGCGCGCCGGTGCGTCGCCCTCGACTGTTTAATCCCGTTGAACATTCGAATCGCACCGCCCCGTAGGGTCATAAAGCTCCGACAACGACCAGACGCCCGTACCAGCCGATACATTCCATTCTGCACTGATCGAACGCGGCTCGGGCCGGGTCGCCCGCAGGCCGGGACTGCCCTCCTCAGAGGAATGATCGCTGCCCCACGAACCCGCCGAACCGGACTCCAGATCCAGAAGCGCCATCAACAGCCCCGGCTGCGCCTGCCTGCCCTCGCTCGTGGCTCGGCCGGATGGATGCGGATGGGAGGGCTGGGCAGGACAAGGTGATCGAGGGTCATTTCGCCTTCGCAGAGAGCTTTTTCAGGGCCTCCTCGAACGCTGCGTCCAGCACATCGTGGGCCCACTGCTCGAGATCGTCCAGCGCCTGACAGTCTTTCAACGGCAGATGTGCGGTGAGGCTGACCCAGACCAGGGAACCGGACCGGTCTCGGCTGACTCTGATGGCCTTCTGCGACGGCGAGCGAACAAGGGCCACCTCGAACTCCACCTGATCGACGCCCAGTTCCTGGAGGGCCTCACGTCGGCCAGGCACGGCCGCGGCGCGCGCCAGAGCTGCCCGGGTCGTCAAGTCGAAGGCAGGCCATGCCTTCTTGGCCGCCCACGTGCGCGTGACCGCTGGGTCGTCGATGTCGAACCCGACCCCAGCCCACTGCGGCGCCGGATCGACAAGGCCACCAGGCACGGGCTCAGGAACGGCAACCGCGTCGTGGAACCCGGCAGGGTTCGATCCAGTCTCGATCTGCTCGGTTCCCGGCAGAGAACCGTCCCTGACCGACAACGCGGCGAAGACACGGTCCGTGGCCTGGACCAGATACTCCGAGTCCATGACACCGGGCCACGGACGCGACGCGATCATCTGTGGGTCGTTCAGCACCCGCCCGTACACGTGCGGCCCGGCCAGGACGATCGCGCAGCGCACGGCGACGAACAGGTCTGGATCAGGGTCTTCCCACTCATCGTATGGATTGGATGCCGCCTGCTCGTAATGCGAGAGCGTGTCCAGCGCGTAGAGCTTGTCGATCAGCAGACGCCCGAAAGCCTCCACCGACGCCGGCGCCTCAGCCGAAAGACGGCTTCGGAAAGCAGACATCGCGCCAGCATCCGAGCCTTCCCCGGCCGCCGCGATGATCTCCCAGAACGTGACCTCGTCCACCCCAGCCCTTTTCCATCGTGCCGCTTCAATCATGCCCAGCTTCGGACTCGCGCGATCGAAGTTGCCACGCTCACCGGATCGAGCAGAAACCTACAGGCCGCGCTTGACGTCCTTCCCGAGCGCTGACCTGGGATCGGCGGGACCGTGCGCTCAACCTGGGACGGCCACCGGAGATTGTTCACAGCCTCCGGTCACGTCACGGAAGAAGATTCTTCGCCGTGGTCTGACCATCCGTGGATAGTTAGACCAGGACCGCTTTCGAGATATCCCCGTAGGCCTGCTGCCGGATACGGGATCAAATTTTCGGGTAGGTCATGGACGGTGAACCACTGCAGTTGCAGACACTTGTCCAGTTCCCGGTTGATCGGGTCATTCTCCCACTCGGTGGCCTCAAAGAAGAATCCGATGCGGTCGCGGGCACCGTCGCCTTGGTGATGGTGCACGGTGTGGACGAGCCGGATGTGCTCGGGGTCGACGACGACGCCGGTTTCCTCGAATGCTTCTCGGACCGTGGCCACGGTGATGGTTTCGCCCGGGTCGAGTTTGCCGGAGGGGGCGTGCCACTGGCCGTATCCGTAGGGGCCACCGCGCTGGGACAGCAGGATCTTGTCGCCGTCGCGCAGGATCAGGTGCACATCGATGATCGGGCCGGCCGCGGTGCTGATGCTGGTGGAGATCATGCTGTCGGTCATGAGCGTCGTCCCGGGTCGGGGGCAGGGTTGGTCGATGCGACCGTAGCGGAGAGCAGGCCACTGACGTGAACGATCGGCGCCGTGCTCGCTGAGGTCGACATCGCTGTAGGCCTGCATCTGCTGGGCGTCGTAGCCGGCGGCCAGGACCGTTCCCAGACGACCGATCTCATTGCGCAGCTCGACGTGAGCAACTGCGGGTGTACCAGGTGAGGGTGCGCAGGGCGGTGCAGAGCGCCGGATTGCGCCAGCGGGAGGACGCCATCTGGAATTCGCTGCTGCGGGCCCGGTTCGGAGGACCCGTAGCCACGCCGCGCTCCGCGGACAACTCGGCACGCCCAGTAGCTAGGCGAGGTGGGTGCCGGTGCCCACGCTCGAACAGATCCGGTCCAGACGCAGCAGGGCAAGGAACAGGGCTACATACACCCTCAGCGATGGCATTCAGGGGCGCCCCGGCACCGGGACGCCCCTGAAGCGCCCAGGAGCCTCGGCGATCACCGGGGAATGGGGCTTGCAGGATCCCCTCGGAAGATCCACTAGCTAGCCGCAACGAAGCCGCATCCGCGGAACGGGACGAGTGTAAGCCATCCCTCTGCGTAGTCAGGTTTCTATTCTAGACCGTGGAACTTCCCAGGGGCCAGGGGGAAACTTCGCGGGCGGGTCGCCGTGACCTACTCGCCAGGAGGGCCTACCTTCGCCACTTGGACGAGCAGCGGGAGATGCTGATCGTCGGAACCGGGCAACCGGTGCTCCGAGTGGCCGCTCGTAGCAACAGCTTTGCCCCATCAGCTACTACCCGCCGGTTACACGAATCTGCCTACGCTGACTCCAGGAGGGGAAGCCATGTCCCATCGTGCATCGCCGCACCACCGCCGAGATATATCTGAGCATGCGTCCCGTTATCGCGCTCGGGTTTCGAAAAGGCTTGATCTCGTGGGTAAGGCACTCTCCGCCATCACCAGCACGGCTCGTTTGGTCTACCTCTTGCTGATTGGCCGCGATGTGCTCTGACGACATGGACCAGGCGAAGCGGGAGTCGCCAGGGAGCCCAGGTCACGATCCTGGTTGCTGGCCCATCCGAACGATTCTCATCGCTGGCGCGCGCTAGAGGCGATCAGCCACTTCCTGACAACCTTTCCAGGTCCAACGACTCAGATGGCACTCAACCTGCATCCCTCCCCCATTCGCCCCATAATGCCCTGGAGCCTCACCGATTACGGCGATTCCTGCCATGCTTCGTGGCCGGTCATCATTCTGGCATCGGGGGAAAGAATGGCTCAGCAGAACGTGTACGACGTCCTGGCGCAGGCAGCGGCGCTGGAAGGCGACATCGGCGGCATCCGTATCACGGCTGTCTACGATCCTATCGGGGGTGAGGGCAGCCGGGTGTTCCCTCCGACATACCCGTCCACCGATGAGAAGCCTTACCTGATCGAGAAGCGCCGCGTGGACGGTAAGGAGCGTGAGGACGCGCTGTTGTCCTCCTCTGCCGGACAGGCCAACATCGCCGAGCAGGCGCTGCTGCGAGCCTGGGGCAGTGGTGAGATCTCGCTGCCCATCATGCGGCTCCTCCATCAAGGACAGGCCGAAATGACGCTGACATCGCTGGAGTTCCCGCACCGCTACGCCGACGCCTACGTCCGCGACAGTCTTCTCGATGGGCAGCCGTTCGACAGGAGCGAACTCGGCCAGGCACTGCGCGCGGCGACGCCTGACGACGCGCGGGCGTTGTTCCGTCACGACCCGGGATCACTCGTTTTCGGGGCCTGGGACTCGCACCGCAAGGGCCGGCAGCAGCGTTTCCCGCGCATTTACAGCAGCGAACTGATCGGCTGGGACCCGGTGGTGGCCAAGCGCAGTGCCGGACGGCTGGACCCGCTGAACCTCAAGGGTGCCGTGAAGCCGGAAAAAGACGCCCAGGGCTGGGATTTTGTGGCCAGCGGCCAGAAAGTCAAGGGTGAACGGCTGAGCGAGATCGGTCACGGGAACATCGCACCGAACCCCCAGCACGGCGGGGTGACCATCAGCTCGGCACAGCGCATGGCGACGATCTCGTTGGCCGGTCTGGACCGGATCGGCTTCGGAGACGCCCCGCGCGAGGCGTCGGTGGCGGCTCGCGTGGCCTTGGCCGCCTACGCCCTGCTGGCGGACCGTCTGGCGTTCTCAGCCCCGAGCCTGTGGCTGCGCAGTGGTTGCGAGCTCATGTTGCGGGAAGAGCGACTGGAATGGGTTCGCCGGGGGAACGTCACCGACCGGTTCGAGCTGTCCCGGCGAGAGGCCGTGGAACTGTTCCAGAACGCTGTCCAGCGCTCGGCCGCCGCGGGAATCGGCTTCGCCACCGACGTCATTGATCTGCGTCCGTCTCCGGCTCTGGCCAAGGCCATTGACTTTTCGCTGACCTCGGCCGCACCGGAGGCCGGCGAGTGACGTCACACCTGGTGGTCGCCGTCGAACTGGTCACCGGAGCGTACGACGCGGCCGACAGTGAGGACCGGCGCCTGGCGGAGTGGCCACCGCATCCAGCACGGCTGTTCTGCTCCCTGGTGTCAGTGGCACGGGGTGAGGACGAGCGCTCGGCTCTGCGGTGGTTGGAGCAGCAGGGGCCCCCTCTCGTGGCGGCGTCGGTGGATCACTCGACCTCCAGAACTGCATCGTACGTGGTGACCAATCAGCGGTCCCTGACCGGTGGAAGTCAGTTTCATCCTGGGCGTTCCAACCAGTTACGTAGCCGCAGCCGTGTTTTTCCCGGCAGTTCGCGGATCGAATTCGTGTGGCAGGTCGCTCCGGATCAGCAGATCATCGCTCATCTGGATGCGATGTGTGCCCGCGTTCCGTATCTGGGTCGGGCCACCGGGATGGCGACGCTCACGGCCAGCCGTCGGGCGGCAGAGATTATCGAAGAGGTAGACGTTTTCGAGCCTGTTCCGGATGATGACAAGGTCGCGGTCGCGGGGCAGTTGATGCTGAGAACCCCGTATCCGGGCTATCTGGCTGCGTTGGACGAGCAGTACGAGCTGGACATGCCGGCGTGGCTGGCCAATCGCTTCACCGAGTACCGGCTACGGAGCGATCCCGAGGATCATGTTGCGCTGCGGCAGGTGCATCCGTCGCTGTATCGCGACGTGGTGATCCTGCGGTTCGTCAACCTGCGTCCGCAGGGGCGTCTCGGCCCGGAGTTCGTCGAGGCACTGAGATCGTCGGTGCTGCGGTCGGCCGGCCCGAACGCCCCGGGTGTTCTGCATGGTCACGGCGCCGATGGACGTCCGCACGTCGCCTTCCTGGCACTGCCCAACGTGGCTCCGCAGCCGGTGTCCCGGACCTCGGACGCCTGGCATCGATCCTGGGGGCATCTGCTGGGAATCGCTGTGGCTGTACCGGAGCTCGACGCGGCGGAAAGGCGTGCGGTGCTGTCCGCGGTTCTTGGGCTCAGGCGCCTGAACGAGAACAACGAGCAGGTGATCACACTGGAGATCGATCGTATCGGCGCGGTGCAACTGCGGTACGAACCGACGCTGATCAAACCGTTTGGGGTGACACCCGAGCGGTGGCGGCGCTCTGCTCGTTGCTGGAGCAGCGTCAGCCCGGTCGTGCTGGACAAGTATCCGCGGCGTTCGATGACTGCGGAGGACATTGTGCTGGGGTCGGTGCGTCAGGCCGGCCTGCCTGAGCCGGTGGACATCAGTGTGAGCCGCTCTCCCCTGCTGCCAGGAGCCTCCCAGTTGCAGCCGATCGATCTGCCGAAGAAGTTTCGGGGTCGTCTTTTTCGGCATGTGACGCTCACTTTCGCCGAAGAGGTGGCCGGCCCGGTACTGATCGGGGCCGGTCGGTATCTCGGCCTCGGGCTGATGGCTCCGGTGTCGGGTAAGACCGATCGCGATGCCGGAGGCGAATCCTCCGACCCCGCGACCGAAGACGTCATCGACCTGACAACTCAGGTCGGCGCACCCTCCGGAGGCGACCTGTGACCGATGTGATCGCTGACAGCGGGGATCTCCCGGTGGTGATGCACGATCACCCCTTGAATGCTAAAGACTTTGCGCTCTTCTATCAGGCCGTGCATGGGCATCAACCATTCCCATGGCAGTCCGATCTGGTGACCTGGGTGCTGGCCGAGCTGAGCTGGCCACAATTGGTAGATGTTCCGACCGGGCTGGGCAAGACCTCGCTGCTCGATGTCGCCGTCTTCGTCGCGGCCGCTACGGCCGACACCGCTGGGCCGGAACGGGTCGGGCGTCGCCGCTGCCTGTTTGTCGTTGACCGGCGGGTGGTGGTCGACGAGGCCTACGAGCACGCCCTGAAGATTTCCGATGCGCTGCAAGATCCCACCTCGTCATCGGAAACACGTTCTCCAGAACAAGTCTCGGCGCTGGAAGCCGTTGCAGCCAACCTGCAAGGCCTTCGCGGGCACCGCCAGACGCCCCGAGGCCGGTTGCTGCCGGTCACCCGGATGCGCGGTGGGACTATGTGGTCCTCGTCCTGGAGCGATCGCCCGGATGATCTCGCTGTTGTCATCGGTACCGTGGATCAGGTTGGCAGTCGATTGCTGTTTCGAGGCTACGGTGTCGGTGATCGGCGCAAACCCCTGGACGCTGCGATGGTCGGTAACGATGCCCTCCTGCTGGTCGATGAGGCGCATCTTGCCCGTGCTCTCCTGAGCACCACGCAAGCGGCGCAGCATCGGGACAGCACGTCTACGGGATTGCCTAAACTCGACATCGTCCAGATGACGGCGACCGCCGCCCCGGAGAAAATTCCGATCGGGGAAAGCGTCTTCGCCTTCGACGAGCAAGCTCACCTCCGGCAGCCCGAACCGAACCGGCGCCTGACAGCGTCCAAGAATTTGATGCTTCATCTCGCGGACAAAAAGACCGTCATCAAGGCGCTCGCGACGGCCGCCGAGCACCTGGCCGCCCCCGTTCGGGATGCCGACGCTTCAGCGGTCGGCCCAGTCGTGCTGGTGGTGTGCAACACGATCGACACCGCGCGGGCTGTCCATCAGCTGCTGGAAAAGAATCTGCAAAAGTCCCGAACAGAAGACACCACCGATCTAGCCTTGCTGATCGGGCGTTCGCGCCCGGCCGACCGCGTCGGTCTGGACGCACGGATCCGTTCGCGATTCGGCATTGGTGCTGAGCGAACACAACATCCGGCGATCCTTGTGGCCACCCAGACAGTGGAAGTCGGGGTCAATCTGGACGTCGATGCTCTGGTGAGTGAATCCGCGTCATGGGACGCCCTGGTCCAGCGACTCGGACGGTTGAACCGCCTGGGCCAGCTGACCGATCGCCTGCCTGGCGTGGCGGAAGCCACGGCCGTCATCGTGCATGACGGGCAACCCGACGGTCCGGTGTACGGAGCCGCTCGCGACGCGACCTGGCATTTCCTGACACAGCTGACCGGCGTCTCGAGCAACCTTGCCGCCGGCTTCGCAGCGTCCGGCTCAACCCTGCATGTCTCGCCCTTGGAATGCCGGGCCTTGAACCGCCAGGCCCCCGCCACCGCGTTCATGGCCGCCCCAGAGGTCCCGGTTCTGACAACGCCGATTCTGGATCGGTGGGTCCGGACCGGCCCCATTCCTTTGGACGATCCTCCCATCGATCCCTACCTGCACGGCTTTTCCGGAGGATCACCAACCGTGAGCCTGCTGTGGCGTGAAGGCCTGGGCTCGCCCTCCGACCCCACGGACCTGGTCGATGAGTGGATTGAGGACGACGCCCTCTCGCACGCTCTGCTCGCGGCGTGTCCACCGCTGGCTGGTGAACAGGTCGAGGTGCCGCTCCACACGGCACGGCGATGGATGCTGGGTCAGCGAGCCACCCCGGTGTCTGATCTGGACGACGCGCCCGACCCCGAAGCGCCGCTCAAGCAGGAGACTCAACCGTTCGAGGTTCTGGCCTGGCGCGAACCGTCGGCGGCTGACGGCGAGCGCCGCGGCCCGGAGGCACGCTGGACCTGGGTCAGCGGTGATCAGATCCGTCCCGGCGATCAGCTGGTCGTTCCCGTCGAGCGGGGCGGCCTCGACTCCTACGGCTGGTGTCCTCCCTCGCGTGAGCCGGTCGCTGACGCCCACTCACTCGCGGCGATCGACGTAGGCCGGCTGAGCCTCGTCGTCGATCAGGTGCTTCCGGCCCGGCTTGGATTCGATACCGACTCCAGCCGGGAGGTCGAGGCGGTCATTGCCGACATCGGCCGAGCCTTCCGCCGGGACGAGGACAACGTCGACCTCAGGTCAACCGGTACAGACGAACAGACATCATCTCTCCGGCTGCTGACCCAGCGCCTGATCGACGCGTTGACTCGAGGACTGACCGCGCCAACACCAGACACCGCGACATTGCGAGACCTCGGAGCGCCGGGCTGGTGCCTGCCCCAGCGCAGGGCAGACCTGAGCGAACTACTGTCACAGGCGAGAACGTCGGCCTGCGTCCGGGACGTCATGCCCGTAACCGGCGGGGCGATGCCCTCTCGCTCGATCCCGGTACTGCAATGGCGGCCACCAAAAAGCAGCAGGTCCGCTTCTCTTGCAGAAGAACTCGGTACCGGCGGCCCGACAGGGGCAGCGCTAACAGACCGAAGTGACGAGGACTCATCGTCCTCGTCCATCGGTACCGGCAACCAGGTCACTCTCGAACAGCATCACACCAACGTCCGCTCCCGCAGCCGAGAGATAGCCACCAACCTGGGACTCGAGGCGTCCCTGATCGACCTGCTCGCCGACGCCGCCGGCTGGCACGACCTCGGAAAGGCCGAGCACCGATTCCAAGTGATGCTGCACGGCGGAGACGAACTCGAGGCCTTGGCCAGCTCGACCGTTCTGGCGAAATCTGGCATGGACCCGAACGACCGCCACGCCTGGCGACTCGCCCGGAACCGCAGTCGTCTGCCGCGTGGGGCGCGGCACGAAGCATGGTCGGCCGCACTGGTCCTGGAACAGGTGAACCGCCATCCGTACGACGGGGACCAAGAACTACTCATTCACCTCGTCGCATCCCACCACGGTCACGCGCGGCCCCTGCTGCCACTGATCCTCGACACCGATCCTGCCCCCATCAGTACATCCCTGAATGATGACACCGTCAGCATCTCCAGCCAGCAAACAGTCGACCTGGACCACCCCGCCCGCTTCGACCGGCTCAACCAGCGGTACGGACGTTGGGGCCTGGCGCTGCTCGAAAGCATCATCCGCTGCGCCGACATGACCGTCTCCGCGGAGGGATCATGAACGTCCACGCTCTTCCCGCCCTGGACGGCCGCTCGCCACTGGCGTTCCTGTGCGCCCTGGGCATCCTGCGGCTCCTCAACGACAACAGGCATCCCGACGCCCGTCTGGCCTTCGATCCCAGAACGAACGAGGCTCAGCTAACGTCTAGACATCACACGGTGGACGAGGTGGTCACCGATCTTCGGAACGTCGCCGACAGCATCGCCACCGAGGCGGTCGTGCCAGACGTACCCGCCGACTTTCCACCCCCCGGCGCAGCACCGGACCGGCTCCGTCTACCGCGCAAGGAATTCCGAGATCTCGCCGAACACCTCAGCCAATCCCCTCGCGCGGCGCTGGCGGAACGGTGGATGTGCAGCCTGGTCACCGATCTCAGCTTGGACGAGAAAGGACGTGGCGATGTCAGCCTCTACACGGCGCATTCCGGAAAGCAGTCCATGCACACCATGCTGCGCGCTCCCCTCAACTTCGTCCGCGACAACCCCGACGTACTACGGCAGGCACTGATCGGCTGGCGCCGCTATCCAGGCGTCACCGGCGAATACCTCGACAACCAAGTGCTTTTCGATGCCGCCGATGCCCAAGACGGAATCTCTCGGGAACGTGGAGTCCCCGGGGCCACATGGCTCGCGCTGATGTCATACCCGCTGTTTCTCACGACTGCACGTGGATCCGAACCGAGTACCTCCGGCTGGCAGCGCATTCGCCAGGGAAAGTCGCGGATCAATCGGCTCATTTATCCACTGTGGAGCAGACCCCTCGACCAAACCGGTGCGATCACGCTGCTCACCCACCCCTTCCTGCGAGACGCCCAGGCAGGCCCGCCGCCCCGGTCCGCGCTCGCCGCATCGGTCTTCTCCGTCTGCGTGGCCGAGCGACAGCGCCTGCCCGGGCGCACGTTCGCCGGCGTGCTCACACCGGTACGACCACAACCAGAACGCAGCCAGCAGCGCAAACGCGCGACCACCGCGCGCACCCGACCTAGCGGAAGCCCACCCTCCACCGGTCCGTGGATCATCTGATGGCCGCCGACGGGGAGAAGACCTCGGAGCCTCCGGCGTTGGTGCCGGCCCGCATGGTAAACGAATTCATCTACTGCCCAAGACTTTTCCATCTCGAATGGGTTCAATCCCGCTTCGCCATCAGTGACGACGTCGAAGAAGGCCTGTACGTCCATCGCGTCGTCGACGAAGCCTCTTCCGATCTGCCGGACCCGGACGAGCACCTCGAGCGCTTCGCCGGGCGCAAGAGCCGATCGTTCTGGCTTTCGTCCACCGAACTCGGGCTGACCGCGAAACTAGACATCGCTGAGGTCGACTCGGCCGGGCTCGTGGTGCCCGTCGACTACAAGAAGGGCGCACCGGACCCACACGGCAAGGTCTGGGATACCGACCGGATCCAGTCGCTGATCCAGGCCCTGCTCCTGCGCGACGCTGGTTACCCGGTAGAACAGGCCGAAGTCTGGTACAACGAGACCCGCCAACGGATGACGATCGACATCACCGACCAAACACTCTCCGAGGTCCGCGAAGTCCTCATCCACCTGCACGAGGTCGCCTCCGATCCACAACCACCCCGTCCCCTCATCAACAGCCCGAAATGCCCGCGGTGCAGCCTCGTCGGGATCTGCATGCCCGACGAAATCACCACGCTCCGCCCCCACGAGAAGCCTCGCCCCCGCAGGCTACTGGCAGCCGACCCCGACAACCGCCCGGTCTATGTGCAGGAGCAGGGAACCGTGGTCGGCGTTCGTCGCGGCCGACTCGAGGTTTTCAAGGAAGGGCAGACCCTGGCGAGCTATCGGCTCATCGACGTCAGCCAACTCTGCCTTCAAGGCAACATCACCGTAAGCCCGCAAGCAGTACGCGAGTTGATGGCCCGCGAGATCCCGATCTGCTGGTTCTCCTACGGCGGCTGGTTCGCCGGCATGGCACAAGGACTACCCGGCAAGAACATCGATCTACGAAAGTCCCAGTTCACCATCACCTCTGAGCAACAGACAGCGATCGCTTCCCGAATGATCGAAGCAAAAATTCGTAACGGCCGAACACTCTTGCGCCGCAACAGCCGAAACCTCCCGGAACACGCTCCCGGTCAGCTCCTCGATCTGGCCAAGCAGGCCGCCGAGGCCACCGCAGCACCATCCTTGCTCGGACTCGAAGGCGCCGCTGCCCGCATCTACTTCAGCCACTTCACCAGCATGTTCATCCCTGACCCGCCCGTCCAGACCGACCGGTTCGACACCAACGGACGAGCCCGACGCCCACCCCCTGATCCCGTCAACGCCCTGCTGTCGTTCCTCTACTCACTCCTGGTCAAAGACATCACTGCGACCCTCACCATGATCGGATTCGACCCCTACTACGGCGTCTATCACCGACCCCGCTTCGGCCGGCCCGCACTCTCCCTCGACCTGGCAGAAGAGTTCCGGCCCATCGTCGCCGACGCCACGGTGATCCAACTGGTCAACAACCGCGAGATCCGCGCCCATCACTTTCTCCAAAAAGCCGGCGCCTGCCAGCTCACAGCCGACGGCCGCAAAGCCGTGATCGGCTGCTACGAAAGGCGAATGGCCCACGAGATCAAACATCCCACCTTCGGCTACCGCGTCACATACCGCCGGGCCCTGGACGTCCAAGCACGCATTCTGGCAGCACACCTCACCGGCGAGATACCCGAGTACACGCCCTTCACCACTCGATAACCACCTCGCAGGAGCCCTTCAATGCCACGACGCCGGCATCTGCTGGCCTACGACATCGCCGACCCACGCAGACTGCGCCGAGTCTGCAAAATCATGGAAGAATTCGGCCAGCGAATCCAGTACTCGGTGTTCATCAGCGACCTGAGCCGCACCGAACTGGTGCACGCCCGAGCCGCCGTCGAGGACGCGATGAACCTTCGAGAAGACTCCGTCGTCATCATCGACCTCGGAGACCCCGACACCGCAAGCATCACCTTCGTCGGGCGAAGCCGCTCGCTGCCCTCCGACAAACCACAGATCGTCTGATGCGAGCCCTCCGGTGCTGCCCCCCTCACGCACGAGCGCTCGCATGCTGGTCAGAGGCCGTTTCTCAGTGCCTTGAAACGCTCGCCAACCGGCGTGTGACCACGTTCCGGCGGAGCGCTCGCAAAGATCTTCATTGTGCCTGGTCACGAGGTGGTAATTTAGCGAGCGGTCTTCCCGGCCGTTCCGGCCGGGCTCCGTCGCGGCACCCCCAGCCCATTGCTCGTATCCAGTCCTGGCGTGCGTCTTCCCGGCCGTTCCGGCCGGGCTCCGTCGCGGCACGTCGACGCCATGCAGGTCGCACGTGCGTGCGAAGCGGTCTTCCCGGCCGTTCCGGCCGGGCTCCGTCGCGGCTGGTCATCGGGAAACGACGACCACGGGGGCTGAAATGGTCTTCCCGGCCGTTCCGGCCGGGCTCCGTCGCGGCAGGAGATTCCGCGCCGTATGAAGCGCGAGACCGACTCGGTCTTCCCGGCCGTTCCGGCCGGGCTCCGTCGCGGCAATACCGAGGTCCAGTACCGCGCCTACACCGATGTAGGTCTTCCCGGCCGTTCCGGCCGGGCTCCGTCGCGGCATGCGTTTCTTGAGCAGCGCCGCCGTGGCCTTGCCGTCGTCTTCCCGGCCGTTCCGGCCGGGCTCCGTCGCGGCCAGGTCGAGAACTGCCGGCCAATCTCCCCTGCGGCCGGGTCTTCCCGGCCGTTCCGGCCGGGCTCCGTCGCGGCGACGTGGACGCCTGGCTGAAGGATGCAGCACCGCCGCAGGTCTTCCCGGCCGTTCCGGCCGGGCTCCGTCGCGGCCGAGGACGTCTACGAGGTCCGTGACGGCCGCGCCTACGTCTTCCCGGCCGTTCCGGCCGGGCTCCGTCGCGGCAGTTCTCCCGGGTGGCTTGGTGGCGGTCGGCGTGGGGCGTCTTCCCGGCCGTTCCGGCCGGGCTCCGTCGCGGCGAGACGGTGGGCGTCAATCCTTTCGCCGTCTCATCGGGTCTTCCCGGCCGTTCCGGCCGGGCTCCGTCGCGGCGCGCTGAATGCTCAGCGGCTATCGTGAGATCCGCAGGTCTTCCCGGCCGTTCCGGCCGGGCTCCGTCGCGGCACCACTGACCGCCACGGGCCTCGAAATACCGTTCGGCGTCTTCCCGGCCGTTCCGGCCGGGCTCCGTCGCGGCGACGGGTCTCGCCAGCGCGATCGTGGGATCACGGACGCGTCTTCCCGGCCGTTCCGGCCGGGCTCCGTCGCGGCGACGCCGAGTCGCCGATCAGCGCGCGGGCGGGCGTGAGTCTTCCCGGCCGTTCCGGCCGGGCTCCGTCGCGGCACGCCTCGGACGGTGGCGGTGCCGACCGTGCCGGGAGTCTTCCCGGCCGTTCCGGCCGGGCTCCGTCGCGGCCCGCCGACGGTCAACCTTGCGACCGCAACCCCCTTGTCTTCCCGGCCGTTCCGGCCGGGCTCCGTCGCGGCAGGCTCAGGCCGGCCTGCGGGTGCAGGAGGCTCTCGGACGTCTTCCCGGCCGTTCCGGCCGGGCTCCGTCGCGGCTCCTTCCTGCTGGTGTCAGGCGGCTGTCGCGGCCCGTGTCTTCCCGACCGTTCCGGCCGGGCTCTGTTGCGGCGCCTGCACCGTGCCGGTCGGGTCGCCGCACCGTCTTCCCGACCGTTCCGGCCGGGCTCTGTTGCGGCTCGCTGGCCCGATCGGCCTGGAAATGAAGGTGAAGGGCGTTTCCCGACCGTTCCGGCCTGGCTCTGTTGCGGCTGTCGCGGCTGGTGGCTCAGGCGGCGTGGTGCTGGCCTGGTCTTCCCGACCGTTCCGGCCGGGCTCTGTTGCGGCAGCATCTGGCCCGCGCCAGCCACGCTGTGGCTGGCCAGGTCTTCCCGACCGTTCCGGCCGGGCTCTGTTGCGGCTGAATGTCGCCGGTGGCGTCCGAGAGCTGGTCGTTGGTCTTCCCGACCGTTCCGGCCGGGCTCTGTTGCGGCGTCATGCCCGCAGGACTGCGGGCGCCAGTCGGAGCACCCGTCTTCCCGGCCGTTCCGGCCGGGCTCTGTTGCGGCCGCAGCCATTCCTTTTCCCCTGCCACCCGTGCAGTCCTGTCTTCCCGGCCGTTCCGGCCGGGCTCTGTTGCGGCTCGTAGATGGCGAACTTGCCCCTCTCGTTGGCGATCTGTCTTCCCGGCCGTTCCGACCGGGCTCTGTTGCGGCATCCCTGGCTCCCGGTGCTTGTGCTCGTGGCGGCTGTGTCTTCCCGGCCGTTCCGGCCGGGCTCTGTTGCGGCCTGGTGCTCGGTGCAGCGGGTGGTTCCCTCGACGACGTGTCTTCCCGGCCGTTCCGGCCGGGCTCTGTTGCGGCGCGAACGCCTCGAGCTGGGTGAGCGTCGGCTTGACCGGTCTTCCCGGCCGTTCCGGCCGGGCTCTGTTGCGGCCGGTTGGTGGGTGGTCCGGGCCGGGCTTCTCCGACACGTCTTCCCGGCCGTTCCGGCCGGGCTCTGTTGCGGCAGCACAGCGGGGAACGGGTCTCGCTCGGTCACCGTGGTCTTCCCGGCCGTTCCGGCCGGGCTCTGTTGCGGCGAGATCACTCACCGGACTCCCCCTCACCCCGCTCGTGGTCTTCCCGGCCGTTCCGGCCGGGCTCTGTTGCGGCCTGCTCCGGCGGCCCGCAACACCCTCTGCCGTTGCGTCTTCCCGGCCGTTCCGGCCGGGCTCCGTTGCGGTATCTGTGCCGTCAGGAGCAGGTAACTGCGGGTGCGGGTCTTCCCAGGCGGGCTCCGTTGCGGCGCGCTCATCTCGGGTATCAGCTGCACCATGCTCAGCTGCACCATGCACTGACCCTACGGGCAGCAGCTATGCCTGCGCCGTTGAGGCGCAGTGCGTGTTGGGTGTGGCTCCGGGCCCACCCCCGGTACGTAGGGGGCCGTAATGCCATCAGTGGGTAGAAGGTGCCGTCGGCCATGGTGAGTCACAGATACCCCTTGACCTCACGCGCCAGGGCTCTGTAAGGCCCTCTCCGGCGTCGAACTTGCCAGAGGACGGTTCGTAGATGGCGCCGCCCATCAAGCCGGATGACGGGCAGCGCAGGAGCATGACATTCTCACCGTCGCGCACGACGACCGCTTGGTCCGCCCTCTCGTGCGGCCCGCGCCATCAGAAAAGGCAGAATTTTCCTGGCTTCAACGGTTTTCACAAAAGCGATTCGCCGAAACGAGAGTTGCACCTCGCGCAGGCCTACACGTGGTCTTCTGCCTCAAAACGTGAGAGTCAGAAGGCCGGCAGCAGACGATCCTGTGGTGATATCAGTTCGTGTCGTGAGGCCTGTTGGCGGTCATCCGGCGGCGTTCGGCCAGATCCGCCTTGATCTGGGACGGACTGTAGGCCGCGTCCATCAGCCCGGTGAAGATCCTGGCCAATTGGTACCCAGGATTGGCTTCTTGTGCTCGCTCCAGCGCGGCGCGGGCGAAAACGCTGTCACCGCGCTGATAAGCAGAGATCGCTGCGACGGTGGCGACAGGAGCGACCCATCCGGGCGGGGCATACGGCAGGAGACTGCTCCAGGCCGAGCACATGTGATCGTCGTCCGAGCGGTGAATGATCATCTCGTCTCGAACGGATGCGTCGGTGAGCGCGTCCAGGACTTCGGCGGCCTCCCGGATGCTCCATTCGATCGGCCGGCGCGCTCGCCGGTCCAGGGCGGCGTGGACGGCAGCCCGGACGGACTCTCGTGCTGGCTGCGCCGGCAGGTGCGAGATGGCGTGAGCGACGGCGTCCAGGACGGGTTGCGCATGCGGCGCGGTGGAAGCGACGATCGCGTCGCGCGATGCTGCCGGAAATCCCTGCAAGACCTGGAATTTGAGGGATGTCACTGGGTCGCCCTGCACGAGCTCGCCGGGGCCGTGCGGGGCGGCGGTCTCGACGTCGTGTAGCCACCAGCGTTTTTGGCTGGTGGTGGTGATCCATCCCATCTGCACGCCGTCGGGGGCTGTCATGGCAGCGTTGCGCGCCTGCGCGTGCAGCGTGCGCAGGGTGTCGTCCGTGACGGGGGCCGGCGGGTACAGGATCAGGTGGATGCGGTCGGGTGTGGTAGCGGCCAAGGCTGGGTGCGCTGACGGCCACAAGATTCCCTCGGCGAGGATTCCGAGTTCGGCACGCATGACGAACACGTGCCGGCCCTGACGGGTGGCGAAGAGCACCAGATCGTCGGCCAGCTGTCCGTGTCGCAGCAGGAACGGCACCGCCTGGATCAGATCGGAGGGGTTTCGGAGACGGACGGTGGGGGTCGGTTGGTTGTCCTCGTCCCGGGAGGGCTGGTTCAGAGATTCGTCGTGGCTCATGGCGAAATACCTCCATCGTGGAAATGACAGATGTTGTTGTATGGCAATGGTTTTTGATGTGGCCCATGCGCTCTGCGCATCGCAGGGCTGTCGAACGGCCACGCGTCGCGGTGCCGGTCCTCGCGGCGGCAGAAATGGCAGAGGGGACGGGGTTCCGGGTCCCCTCTGCCATCTGCATGCGTCGGTCGCGCCGCTCGACCGGATCGAGTGGTGAGCCGCTGACCCGTCACGCGGTTCGTCGAGCCTCAACCATGTCAAGCAGGAACATGCACCGGCCTGACGTTTCGCGGGACTACCACTACTGGACGGACCTGCGGGCCCCGGTGATGTCTGCCTGATCAGCGGCGAGGCTGCCAGCCCGCCGGCCTGCCGGATCGCCGACCCGTACGGACCGCAGTCCGATGGCGTCCGGGAACATTCGCCGGATCTGCTGGTCCACGTCTTCCTTCCGCTGGAGGAGGACGGGCAGGAGCCGGTTCTCGCCGACGTCGTGCATCGCAGAGGCGGTTTGATCGCGTGTGACCTCGAGGAGCCGTTCGCTGATGCGCCGGGCGAAGCCGAACAGGAAGGAGCGACGGAAGCTGGTGGCGCGGTGGGAGGACACGTACTGGGGCGCGCCTTCGGTGCCGGCGTTGGTCATGGCGGTCGTTGCCTGCACCAGCAGGGAGGTGAACAGCAGTTCCGTGGCCTGCGTGTCGGTGTCGTACCCGACAATGGTGCAGAATCTCAGGCCGGGACTCCAGATCGAGCGGCACCGGTTGGCCTCGGCGATGCCTTGCAGCAGAATAGCTTTGGCCTGACCGTAGGGTGGCTCGATCCAGATGCGCCGACCTGTGGGGACTTCGCTGTGCGGATCGTTGTGTTCCTCGGCGGCCTGCACGAGGGCCATGTCGATGCTGTGCCGGGCCATCCGCTCTTGCGCTGCGGCGATGAAGGCCTCGGCCTCGGCCTGCGATGTCGTGGCCGCGGCCTTGGCCAGCATCGCCCGGATCCGGTTGAGCAGACGCTGGTCCACCTGCTGTGCCTGGTGCTGGTTCTCGCCCGCGCGGGCCGTGAACTGGCCTGGGGGCGGGGTGAGTGTCTCGATCCGCGGCAGGGTGGTCAGGAGTCCGACCAGTTCGAGCAGCTGCGGCGTGAACACCTCCCATCCCTGGCGAGCCAGACGCCCAGCGATCACCGGGCCCCTGACGGATTCCGCGACCCCGGCGCGCAGGTGATTGACCTGCTCGTGCCAGCGCGGATGCACGGTGGCGGCCGCATGTCCTGCCACTGCCTCGACCGCCAGACCGGCTGCCAGTCGCGCGCCCGCGGCGCCGAGAAAACGTTCGGTGTAGGTGACGACATCGACGGGCTCCCAGCCCCGGTGCCAGGCGTTCTCGAGAAGCTGGCGTGCGCGGGCCGAAAGTTCACGCACGGAAATCTGCTTCCAGGAGGAGCGGTCCTGGTGGGAGTGCAAGATCGCGGCCAGTTGCCGGCGGAGCCGGCCGTTGCTCGACACCACGACCGATGCTGCGACCGTCACGAGGAACTCCAGCACGTCCTCTGCGGGATAGTGCCGATCCATGGTGCGGGCCTGCTCCAGCAGGTATTCCGCCAGAGCGTTTTCCGCCTGATGCTGGTCCTTTTTGCCGACCATGATGGTCCTTCCTTGGTCATCGTGTGCGAGGGGGTGATGGGGCGCCGGTCGTCGTTGCATGCCGGGAGTCCGCGGCGAGGGGCCGCCCAGGTCAGGAATCTGCGCAGCCGCCGAGGCAGCGCTGTGTGGACGGCCCTTCACTGACGCACCATTCGTGATGCAGTCGCAGCGCTG
The DNA here is from genome assembly GCF_018499875.1 of Kineosporia corallincola. GTDB lineage: Bacteria > Actinomycetota > Actinomycetes > Actinomycetales > Kineosporiaceae > Kineosporia > Kineosporia corallincola. The sequence continues at coordinate 50,297 of NZ_JAHBAY010000024.1, forward strand.
AGTGTTTGTCCGCAGTGGACGTCTGCTCGTGCAGGCGATGGTGCCGGTAGACGAGGACACCGAAGATCCGGGGTGGGTGAACGGCGCATCCACACCAGGTCTCGTCGCTGCCCAGCCACAACGTCAGGACGGAACCGTGAGATGTTCTGTCTTGTGCGAGAATCCGGTACGATTCGTCGTTTCGCCGGTCGTACCATGCGCGGGCACTCATCGCCCGTCCCTCCTGATCGAAGAACCGAGCCCGCACCGACGGCCCACACGGTTCGCGGCTTGTCATGGGCGAGAGACCTTCTCGGTCTCGGAATTTCGGTGGTTCTGGCATGGCTATCTCCTTTCCATCATCTTTTTCACGTGGACCTTTCGGCTTATGGAGGGAGGACCTCGTCCTCCCTCCACAAGCCAGGCAGCGGCCCCGATGCAGGCGACCGGCTCCCTTTCTGCGTCTCGCCGACCCGTGGGTTGCGCCGACAGCGCCGGTAGGGACAGCAGATGGGGAAGGGAGGCCGGCCGGGCGGTGCACTGCGCATCCGGGCTCGACTGATCCGGGATACGCAACCGGTGATCGGGGATCGGTTCTGCCGGCAGGCGCCAGGCACCGGTGCTGTACGGGGCCTGGCACCCGCCCGTCACGGTGCCGCCAGCAGACCGGTCGGCTGACGCTGTTCAGCCGGCTACTGCGGCAACCGGATTCCATCCAGGTCCTGGGCCAGAAGGCCGAGCAGCTCCATCGCGCGCCGGGCGATCAGGACAGGAACATCGACGTCACGCACCAGATCCAGGACGACCGGAGCCTGCGACGGCCCCGCCTGATCCCCCAGATCCAGAACGGTGACCGCCACCCGGTAGTGGCCCGTGGCCGCCTGCCGCTCGGGCGCCAGGGCACGTGCAGAATCGGGTGCCGCTGGAACTATCCCTTCGCCGTCCTTGTCCTGGTCCTGCTGGCCATCAGGTTCCAGCTGAATGTGATGGTGTGGAAGCCGATCCCGGTAAGTGAGAGCCAGGGTGTTGGCGTGCAGGATCTGCACGTCCCCTCGAGCGTTCTGGACGGGAATGCCCGCGGCATAGGCGCGTGCTTGGGTGGAGAACGCGACAGCGAACACCTGCTGTGCCTTGGTTCCCAGTTCCTGCACGATCGTTTCGAGGTCCTGTTCAATCTGCGCCCAGGTCGGAACCGGTTGCCTGACGACGTCGATCGGCAGGACGTAGATCCCGAACTCGAGGCGCACCGCGACGAACAGAATGTTTGGACGGGTATGGGCCCGGTGCACCTGGATCAGCATCTGATGCAGGCCCTCGAGACCAGTGCGTTCCGGCGGTGTCGGATGTAGCTGCGGGTCAAGGTGATTCATCATCGTTCTCCTGTCGTGGGGGCGGCCATGAGCGTTCTGAGGTCGGGTACGAGCGGTTGGGTCAGGACGCGTCACCAGCTGCTGTCCCACGCGCCGGGTGCGCCGAAGTCCCTGGACTGATGGAATGCCTGGTGGCGGATCCAGCTGCTGACGATGACCGGAATCTGGGTCTGGTCGGCGTGCTCGAGGATGAGCGAGCCGACGAGAGTGACGAAGATCCGCGAGCCTTCACGGTTGAAGTTCGCCTCGTCGAAGGCATCCAGCCGCAGCTGGTCCCGGTCGTCGGTCTCGACCGCTCGGTGAGCCTCCGCCAGCTCGGTGAAGGCCTCCGTGTGCCGGCCCTGCTGATACAGCCACAACGCCAGCAGGACCTGCGCTCGGGGCTTGTGCAGAGCGTCGAGGAATCCGGTGAGGTAGCGCCACAGCTGGGCGCTGGGCCCGTCCAGCCATGGCACGACGCGGATGGCGACGTCGAGTGAGGTCATGGCGTCCTGTGTGCGGGCGTCCCAGTCACGGGGCAGGAGTTCATCCGGGTGCTGCGCCAGCCGGTGACGTGCTGCGCGCAGGTCGTTCAGGCGCTGGTCCGTGACGGTCATGGACGCCCAGGACCACTCGTCCCACGGCGTGTCCGTCGGCTGCATGCCAGAGTCGACCGGTGACGGGCACGCCCGCCGGACACCGGTTCTGTCGGCGAACAGCAGCGTGAAGTTTCTGGCCTTCAGGGCCCCCGTCATCGTCAGGAACTTGACGCGTGCCAAGGGCGCGCTGACGGCGACGTACCAGTTTCCCTCCGCTGGAACATCTTCGATGATGTCCTTGCGGAAGCGCTTGGCCAGAACGTCCCATCCGACGTGATCGAGATCAGTCGTCGCATGTCCCCCGGCAGCAATGGAGTGCTCCGAGACGAACACGAAGGCGAAGGAGTCGCCCGGCAGCAGCCTGGCGTGCTCTTCTTTGAGAACGTTTCCGATGCGCCAGAGTTCAGAATTGTTGGATGGCATGGTTTCTCCTTGGGCAAGGGACAGGGCAAGGGCAGGTTCATGAATTGACCTGCCGCGTAGAGAAAAGATGAAGGAACGGATGTCAGCAGCCGTTCCGTTCCCGTGGCGAGACGGAACGCCGCAGATCACAGGTAGGGCGTCAGATCCGGGTCGTCGCCCAGCTCGACGAGCAGGTCCTCGGCCATCGCGAGGTCACCGGCGCTGATCGCTGCCCTGATCTGCGATTCCTTCTGCGCGCGCTGGGGTTGCGGTCGGCGGCCGACGACCAGGCGCTGCCCTTTGCCGGTGCCCAGGCCGATGCCGTGCTCCGCGAAGCAGTCCGGGCAGAGGTTCGCCCACGGGCCCTGGCGGGTTTTCGCGTCGTACTGGGCGATGCGGTGCTCGCCGTGCTCGATCCGGTGGATGTCGCAGGACACGGGTGCGGGGATGTACGTTTCGTCAGCCACGACGGATGTTCCTTTCTGACAGGCCTTTGCGAACCTGCCTGCGTTGGGGATGTGTGGTGTTCTGCCGGCAGCGCGTTCCTGGCCGTGTCGGCCGACGGCTCGGGCATGGATGGGCCGGGCGCCCAGCAACAGGACTGCTGAGGGCCCGGCCCATCGAAAAGCACCCCGATCGGGTGCCGTGGCGGACGGTTGTCAGCCGGCCGTGCGGTGCAGGCTCCGGATCAGGTCAGGAAAGGCGCCAGAGGCGATCGCCTGGCGCAGCGGCGGGAGCGGTGTGACCCGCCCGCCGTCCACGGCCACCCAGTCCTGCCCGTCGCCGGGAGCACGGTTCTGGATCGCCAGTCCCCGCAGCCCGAAGGTCCTCTGGCGCCTGGGGTGGGCATACAGGATGTGCTCAGCCAGGTCGTCGACGCTGCGACACGCCAGAACCGTGGGACGGGCGGGCAATTCCACGCCGGCCACGGACCGCGAGTGCGTGTCGAGGAGCAGCCATCGCCAGAAGGTTGCCGGATCGGTGGTGGCGACGACCCGTACGGGGTGCGTGGTGGTGAACCGTTCGAGGTGCTGATAGGCGTGGGTCCAGCTGGTGAAGAGGGCGTCTTCTTCCCAGGTTCCGGGTTCTCCGTTCGTGCTGCGCTGAACCTGGAGCAGGCCCTGGTGGGCGATGACGTCGATCAGTTCGATCGGCGCGGTGGTGTCGTCGCCGTGGACGGGTGGGCCGACGATGAAGGCGTCGCCCGCGATGACGTCGCCGCGTAGGCCGGGGTTGTGCACGATGCCCAGGAGGGTGGCGCGGCGGTTCGGTTCGAGTCCGAGGATCTTTCCTTCCTCGTTGCAGTACAACGAGGCGGCGGGCTGGTCGAGGTTGACGACCTGGAAGATGTCGTGTCCCAGGCCGAGCAGGTTCCGGCTCAGAACGATTCCTCGCGGCAGGGTCTCGATGCGCACGGGCTGTTCGTCGTCGGCGGGAATGACGATGGCCAGCAGTGGTTCTCGCTGGGTCTGGTGGCGGTTTTCGGGCATGGTGGTGTCTCCTGTCGGTGTGAATATGGGGTGCTCGTGTCCGCACCGGCGGCGGCGTCGGACGTGAGCGGGCATGAAAAATGCCCTCCCCAGGAGGTGGGGAGGGCACGTGTGGTGGCGCGGATTACTGCTCGGGCTGGGGTTTTTCCTGGGTCATTGGCAGAGGGTTCGTGCCCGGGTAGATGTCTCCCTCGACGTAGGTGATGGCCTCGCGGCCGTCGGGGCAACGCATTGCCCAGTAGTAGCTGGCTCGGATCCAGTCGATGGACCAGCCGGCCTTGGTCAGGCTTTCCATCACTGTGCCGTCGCCGCCGCTGCCGGCGAAAAAGCCGTCACCTGCGATGGTCGCGCCGTCGAGCATGGCGGCGGCCTGTTGTCTCGACAGGATCCGCAGGACGTCGGCGCCGGTGCGGGCCGTGCACAGGTCGTCCAGTTGCCGCTGAACGATTGCCCAGAATTCCTTGCTGTCCATCAGTGTGTCCTTCCGCAAGACGTTGTGTGATCGGTGATGTGCGTCGTGGTCCGGGTGGTCATCGCCGCATGTTCCGGTAGGAGCGGCCGTGTTCGCGCAGGGCGCTGGAGAAGGTTTCCCGGCTGGTGCAGGACTGGTAGGTCAGGTCGCCCTCGCAGTAGGTGAGGACGACCAGGTCCTCGAGGCTGGTCCAGACCATCCGGTACCCGTTCGACCAGGCCTCTTTCAGCTGGAATCCGTGGGGTGGTTGCAGGTCGTACCCGGATTCCAGGGTGGAGAACGACGTCCACACCTCACCGTCGTGTTCGTCGGACACGGCAGCGGGTTCGCTGGGCGCGGGGGTGCGGCGCTTCCAGGTGTAGCGGTCGCGCCATGCGGGCCAGGATGCCTGTTGCTGCTGGGCGGCGATCTCCTGTTCCTGACGGGCGAAGTACGTCTGCATCAGTGCCTGCCTGTTCATGCATGTCCTTTCCGGTAGGGATTTTCGGTCCTCGACTGCGAGCTCGGGGGCGAGCGCGCAGGGGTCTGGGTGGTGCAGGAGGCGGCGACAGCGCCGGCCTCGGGCGAGTGCCTGATCAGGGCTGCTGGATCAGGAGCTGTTCGCGGGTGGCGTTCAGCAGCAGCCGGATCAGCTGTGCGCAGACGACCGGCGGCCAAGGCCGGAAGTCCACCTCCAAGGGGACCGTGACGTGGTGCCGCAGGGCGAGCCAGGCGGGTGCGTCGCCCGCGCAGCGGACCAGGCACAGGTCCTGGTACTGAAACGCATTAGCGGTGGGCGTTTCCTGGTGCGGGGTGATGTCGCCGGTGAGGTGCGCGGCGAGTTCGCTGACGCTGGCGCAGGGAATGATCTGGTCGGGGTCCAGCAGGGTCGCGGGCATGCCGGGACGCCGGTACGGGGCCGGGGTGAGGGAGGCGGTGTAGGCCCACTCGCGGTGCTGTTCGTGGCTGACGGCCGGCACGATCCTGACGTCGCACACCATGGTCAGGTCGCGGGCCAGCTCAAGGGCGGCGGTGCCCGCTGCCGGCCAGGTGTCGTAGCGCCGGCTGCGGGTGGCCCAGGTGTCGGGCCGGCCGAGGGTGCGTAGCTGGACCTGGTAGGGCCCCGGGTAGTCGGCCAGGTCCAGCAGGGCCTGCGGTGCTGAGGTGTCCTGTCCGTGGTGTCGAGGGCCGACCACGACGGCGTCACCGAGAATGTCCGGTCCGGTGAGTCTTTCCAGCAGGGTGTCGGCTCCGCAGAGCCGGTGCAGGACGTCCGCGCGCGGGTTGCGCGGCGGGCGCTGCCGCACGGCGTCCTCACTGGTGTACAGGTGTCCGGCCGGGCGGCGCAGCATGTGCTGGGTGACGGTGCCGTGCAGGAGGTGCTGGTGGGCGCGCATCGCCGTTGCGGTGATGTCGGTGACGTGGATCGGGCGGCGCAGGTCGGCCGGAATCACCAGAGCCTGTCCCGGCCTCGGGTGCACCGCGTCGCCACCGTTGCCGTCACCGTGGTTGATGTCGTCGGCGGCGAATCTGCTGGTGAGAATGCTGTTCTGGCGCATGGTCGTGGAGGTGGTCTCGCAGAGGTGCTCGTTCCTGTGCTCGGTCATGGTGGGTCTCCTGTTCCGGATTCCGTGCTGTCGTGGACGGCGGATCGTGGACGGGTTGGGCCTCCGGAATGCGAAAGGCTCTGCCGGGATGGCAGAGCCGGTGATGGACGACGCCGACGCGGAGTGCACCGACGACGATGGGCGCCGCAGCCGAATGGTCAGCGGGCTCGGCCGTCCAAGGACCGGTTCGTGGGCCGGTTCGTGGGCCGGTTCGTGGGCCGGTTTGTAGGCCGGTTCATGGTGGGTAGGTGCCGGTGATGCCCGGGGCAGCCGGGACTCGCGACAGATCCTGCGACCGGGTCACCGGTCGCTCAGCGGGTGGCGGGGCGGGTGGCGCCCAGCAGAGTGCTCCAGCGGTGGTCTTCGATCCGGACCACGGCGCCGGTGTGTGGGGCGTCGATCATCCGGTGTCCGCCGAGGTAGAGGCCGACGTGCGTGACCGTGCTGGGGTCGGCGCCGAAGAAGACGAGGTCGCCTGGTTGCAGGTCGTTCAGTGAGACGCCGGGCCCGTGGTCGTACTGGGCCTGGGCGGTGCGGGGCAGGGTGATGCCGGCGGCTGCGTAGGCGGCACGGGTCAGGCCGGAGCAGTCGAAGCCGTCCTCGCCCGCGTCGGGTCCGTCGCCGCCCCACAGGTAGGGCTGGCCCAGCTGGGCGCGGGCGAACCCGATCGCGGTCTGCACGGCCTTCCCGGCCTGCCGCTGGGGTGCATCGGTGAGGCCGGAGCAGAGGCGGGTGAGTATCGACGCGATCGATGCCTGGCCCTGGTGGTCGCTGAGGGCGTCCAGGACCAGTGCCAGGGCCTGCTTCTCGTGTTCGGCGTAGGCGCCGGGGCGCGCCGAGTGCTGTACGGCCTGCGCCGCGTGGGTCACGCTCATGCCCTGCCAGCCGGTGACATCCAGTAGTCCTGGCTGGCCTGCCCGGCCGCCGGTGTAGAACATGGTCGTGGCCTGGTGCGGGTCGCTGCGGGCGGTGGCTGGCCCCCAGGCGGCGCGCTGCTGGAACAGCCCGCGCGAGTCGGGGCCGGCCTGGTCGCCGTGCGCGAGGTTGCGCAGCCCGGACTCCTGGACGGCGGTGGCCACCGCGATCACCCAGCCGCGCATCGGGACCTTCAGGTCCTGTCCCGTCCGGACGATGACGGCGGCGTACTGGCGCTGCTGCTCGTCGAAGGCCTCCAGCAGACGGGTCATTTCGGTGCTGTCCGGCTCGTCGTCCGGTCCACCGGTGCAGGTCTCGAGCAGACCCTGCGCGGCCTCGTAGGGCAGGCGTGCCGGGAACGCTGCGGCGTCCAGGGCGGCGCGCATCAGGACGCTCACGGCCACCACGCCCAGCACGATCATGACGATGCTGCCCAGCAGCAGGTATCCGACGCGTTCGTCGTCCATCGTTCTCCTGTCCGGGTGACTTTTCGCGGGACGTGCTGAGCTGTCCGCCGGTGGGCGGGGTAGTGGCTGTTCGCCGGAGGGACTGCGGTGCAGGATGTTCCGGGCGTCGAGGACTGTCACCAGTGCACCGGGCGCCGGGCGCATCGGTGAAGCACTGGGTGGGGAGGGACGGTTTCTGGAGGCCTGCGCGGGGGCGTCGTGAGCTGGCCGGCGAGGCCTCCAGATGCCCGTCGCGAGAGCCGGCGAGGGGTGGATCAGGTCCGGCGCACGCCCCGGCGGCGATCGCCCAGTCCCGCGTGGATGATCACGCGGGGGTCGGGCTGCCGGGACGTGGACAGCACACCCGGTGCGGTGAACGGTGCGGTGAGCGGTGCGGTGAGCGGTGTGACGTTCAGGGCCCGGGTGATCTCGCCGGGCACCGGGACGTTGCCCTCGCGTCGTTTGGCGACATACATGGCCTCGTCGGCCATGTGCATGAGCTGCTGCCCGGTGAGCTGGTGGTCGTGGTTCGTCACCAGGCCGAGGCTGGCGTCCACCGCGAGCCTCTGCCCGGACCACAGGATCGGCACGTCCACCGCGTGGAACAGCACCCGCTCAGCCGTTTCACGCGGCCCTGGCGCCGCGACGTCGGTGTCCGGGGTCGGGTTCGGGTTCGCCGCAACCGCATGGTGCGAGCACGGCGTCCCCGTGGCTGCACAGGCCGTCTCGGGTCGGCAGCGGGTGGGAGGGCTGGGGTGGGGCTGCCAGAGCAGGGCGAACTCGTCGCCGCCCAGGCGGATGGCGTGGCCGGCACCGGCCATGACGGCGTCCAGGCGTGCGGCCACGGTGGTCAGGACGTAGTCGCCGACGTGATGGCCGTGGGTGTCGTTGATGGCCTTGAATCCGTCGAGGTCGACGATGGCCAGCATGCTGACGGGTGCGCGGTCGCCGTTGAGGACGTCGTCCAGGGCCGAGCGGTTGCCCAGCCCGGTGAGGGGATCGGTGCGCGCCTGCCGGCGAGCCAGGGCTGCTTCTGCGCTCAGCCGCTGCATGACCTGCCAGCACCACCAGGACACGAGCGTCCACGCCAGCACCACGGCGGACATCAGCGCCCGCGTTGTCTGCGGTGAAGGTGTCTGCTGTACAACGGATTTGATCTTGAGCGGGGGACGGACGACGATCATGGGGAACCTCCAGGACGGGCTACGGGTAGCAGGGGTCGGGGGAATGCGGCCGCGCTGAGCCGTTGTGGGGTTGGTTGCGCGAGCGGCAGCCGGATGTTCAGCTCACCCGTGCGGGTGTCTGCGCGGCCTCGGCGCGTGGGAATGGTGAGACCACGTGAAGGCCTGCGGACAGCGCCGGAGCAGGACAGGCGCGAGCGTGCCGGCCCCGGATCGGGATGGGCACGAACGGGCTCAACGCAGCAACCCCGCTGGGTGGGCCGAGTTCGGCTCACCCAGCGGGGCGTGTGGGAGCGTGCTGGTTCCGACCAGGCTCGTGATGCTGGCCAGTGGTGCAGGTCAGTGCTGCGGGTCAGGTCCGGGGCCGGTCCTCGACGAAGGACGGGTTCGGCAGCTGAAGCTCCGGCAGGACCGCGGTGTCCGGGGTGTCCTCGACCCGGTAGTAGTGCACCTCGGCGCTGCTGAGGGCCTGGCTCCAGGCCGCGGATCCGTACAGGAGGTAGCCGACGCCGTGTTCCTGTCCGTCGGGTTCGAGCGACGGAAGTTTTCTGGCCCCGGCCAGGGGGTAGACACCGAAGACGCCGTTGCCGTTGTCGAGCAGGGCGCTGGCTCGTGACCATGCGGCTTCGAAGGCCGTTGCGGGCCGGATGTAGTCGCCTCTGCGGTGGTACTGGCTGAGCCAGCCGTGGATGATCCGCAGATCGCCGTAGGGGCCGGCCTGGACCCCACCATCGGTCAGGGCGCTCAGGTCGTGGGTCTGGATGCGCACCATGATGCCGTCCTCGCGCAGCCGGTGGACCAGGTCGTGGCGTTGGCAGGTGGCGGCCTGGTGGGGGTACAGCTCCTGGAGCATCTCGAGGGCGGCGTCCTGGTCGCGGACCATGTCGGTGCTCGAAAGCATTCCCGGGGCGTCGATCACGATGCTGGTCACATGCATGGGGATTCCCGTCTTCGTGGTGGGGGCGGCCGGAGGAGATCTCCTGACCGTGGAAGACACCTCGCGGCGTGCACGGGCCCTTCGGGGAGCCCATGATCGTGGTGAGAGGTGGCTGCTGATACTCACTCCGGCGGCACCGGAGCGGGTGAGGGGTGTCCGGTGCGCCGTCTCACCGGGGTCGGAGGTGAGAGATGCTGCGGGCGGCGATGATTGCCTCCAGCCTCAGGGCACCGGTGCGGGCCCGGCCAGCCTGCGGCAGGCGTGCGGGTTCCGGCCGCAGGCCCACGCAAGGCTCCGTCATCCGCGGTGGACCCCTTGGAAGGCCTGCCGTCGTGCGGGTTTCGTTCAGCGCAGCGCCCGCGCGAGTAGGCCTTCAGGCGGGGAAAGGATCCTCCTCCGGACGTTTCCCGTCGGCCGGGCGGACCCGCACGTCTTGGACCTGGGTCCATCGCGTGGCCAGGTCGACGGCGTGGGCGTAAGCCTCGAAGACGTCGTCGAACGTGAAGGCGTTGCCGTGCCAGCGATCGGGCTCGCCGAAAACAGTGACCTGGACGGCGAAAGGTCCGCCGTGCCGGAACAGCTGGGCCAGCTCCGGCGGGGCGCCGGCGTCTGGCCCGGGGGCCGGGGAGCTGCCGAGCAGGAGGGCCGGGCCGATGACGTGGCCGGGGTGCCGGTCGCTGCCGCGCACCTGCGTCGCTTCGTGGGCCAGCGCCAGCAGGCTCGCGCGCGGGTTGAGCGGCAGCTGCTGACGCAGACGGTCCTGACGCACGAACAGGGACGCCGGCGGGCGGGTCAGGTGAATACGTTCGGCCGGGCCACCGACCAGCTGCCGCACAGCGGACGTCAGCGGGCCGGTGATGTGGGCGAGCCACACCGGCCGGTCCAGGCCCTCGGGGATCACGATCGCGACGAGATCTGTCGTCCCGCCCGCACCCGGATCGTCAATCGTTCTGTCTTCCCGAGCTTTTCGCTCGGGCTGGTGCGGGCTTGCGCCCTGGTCCGGGGTGAGGGTGTTCATGATGGCTGCTCCTTCGTGGAGGGTGGGTGGGCGTGACGGCGCCGGCGAGATCGCCGGCAGACATGAACAGCGCCCCGCTCCCGGGTGGGAGGGGGCGCGCGGTGAAGGGCTGCTGCGGGACCTGGGTGTGCGCGGGCCGTGTCAGTAACGGCCCAGACGCAGCTGATCGCGGGTGGCGTTCAGCAGCCGCGGCAGCAGCTGGGCGTTGCGGGCCTGGCCCCGCAGGACGGGCTTGCCCGACAGCGGGATGAGCAGACCGTGCCGCATCGCGCTCCAGCTCGGTGCCGTTCCCGCCGAACGCAGCAGGGCCAGGTCCCGGTAGTTGAAGAAGGTGGGGCGCAGGCTGGTTGCGGGACCGGTGAAGATGTCGGCGAGCTCCGCCAGGCTGAGGCACGCGGTGATCTGGCTCGGGCGCAGGACGTGCCCGAAGGCGTGCCAGCTGCGTCCCGGTGCGAGCTGACGCGCGGCCAGCTGAGCCCAGTCCCACCGCTGCGCGAAATCGGCGCCCGGAGCGATCCTGACGTCGTGGATGGGGGGCGTCTGACCGGGGAGGTCTACTGCCGCGGTGGCAGCGCTGAACCAGTCCGGGTGCTGGCCCATCGCCGTCCAGCCGTCGGCCGGGCCCCGGCGCGCCTGGACCTGGTAGGGCCCCGGATGCGAGAGCAGGTCCCAGAAGGGCTGGAGCGCAACCGTGTTCCGCCCGCGCGGTCCCACGAGGACGACGTCCCCGAAAATCTCGTCGTGGCCGAGACGTTCGGTCAGGGTGCCCACGCCGTGCAGGCGGGCCAGCACGCTGGCGCGGGGGTTGGCACTCAGACGCGACCGGCTGGAGGCGTCGGTGAGGCGCAGGTGTCCCCTGCCACCGCGCAGGACCCGCCGGGCAGGCGTGGCGTGGAGCAGGGAGCCGGTGATCTTCCGGGCCCGCAGAGGCCAGCGCGGGTCGGCGGGGATCACCAGCGCCTGGTCGTTCCCGCAGGAGGCGATCGGGCCGCTCGTGGGGCGGGTGGCGGTGGTCGGCTTCGGGGACATGGTCGTTCCTTTCGGGACGGGGCGCGCCCGGCAAGGCACGCGGTGGAGGGGACGCTCCGGGCGTGGGAACACCGAGAAGCCCTGCCGTCAGGGCAGGGCGGTGAATGTCGTGGCATCACGACGACGTGAGGGCCGCAGGGACCCGGATGGGGCCGCACGGACCCGGTGTGACCTGCGTCAGCTGGGCGAGGTGCCGGCCCTGGTCCGGTCGTGGCCGGAACGCTGACGAGCGCTGACAAGCGGGTGGGGGATGTCCCCCGAAGTGGAACGGTGGGTGCGCGGACCGGTTGATGGCGTCCCGAGGAAGGGTCTCGACCAGGTGTCCCGGTGGAGGATCGGCATCCGTCGAGCGTTTCTGGCGGTCCTGACCGGCGGGTGTCGTCCTCGTGCGAGGACGACTGCGGTGACGCCGGGTGAGGCGGGGTGGTGCAGGAGAGATGAATGCCGTCAGTGTCGGCAGGCGTTCGTGACGAACTCCAGCCTCGGGCAGGCCTGCCACCACCGGTGCAGGCCCACCGGAAGGCCTGCGGTGGGGCCACACCGGCGTCCCGGGGACGGGCCTGCACGACCTGGGCCTGGCCGAGTGCTGGTGCTGATGCTGATGACGTGATCGTGCCCGGGCTGGGCGGTCAGGCCGGGAAGGCGGGGTCGTGGTGGTCGAATCCGGTCAGGGGGTCGTCCTCGGGTCCGGCCGGACCGGGATCGAAAAAGGCTCTCGCCGGCCCAGGCTCGTCCTCCAGGTCCACGGCGGTGACCAGATCGTCCAGGGCCAGCCGTGACAGCCGTGGCAACCGCACCAACGCAGACACGGATGCGCCCGGGGCCGAGCGGATGATGACCGGCCGCCACACGGGCCCGGACGCACCGAGCGGGTCCGCGATGAGGTGCTCCAGGGTGGTGGTCAGCACGACGAGCCGCTGCTGCGCGCGGATCCTGACCGACCAGGTCTCGTCGAACGCAGCACCGGGCGGGTAGGGGCCGGCCTGCTCGCCCTCGGTCCGGACGCCGGACGCGTGTATCTGGTCCAGATGATGGTGCAGGTGCTGTTCGCGGCGGACGGTGGGCACGACGATCAGCAGCGGCCAGGCCGGCCCCAGTCCCTCGGCGAGCAGACGCTCGTACGGGCCCAGCTTCGCGGCGAGCCGGTGCACGGTCTCGGTGCCGCGGTCATACTCCAGGAACACCCCGACCTGGAGCACCTGCTCCCCCGGCTCCCCCGGTTCGTGGTCGGGGCCGGTGCGGCCTGCGGCCGGTGCCGGCCGGCGGATCTCCCACACGCCGTGCCCGTCCGGGCGGACCTGCCCGTCCATCGCCCGCGCCGTGCGGGCGCTGGACCACCAGCGGGCGAGCCGGGCCTGAGGCCAGGCCTGCGCAGGCTGGTCCATCGGCTGCTGCGTCGGCCTCCCCGGGGACGTTGGCGGGGACGTTCGCAGGGACGTTGGCGGGTCGCTGCCGGGGTGGAGGGGCCCGGTCGGGTCGGGCGGGCCCAGCCAGTGCGGTGGCCGGCGGTGGCGGGCGGCGACGATGAGGGAGACGAAGACGTCGTGGACGCCGTCGGTGTGTTCCAGCTGGGAGCTGGCGGCCAGGCCTTCGGTGCGGGTGCGCAACTGCCGGGCCGTGGGCGGCGGGTCACCGGCATGGATGGCCGCCCAGCGGCTGCCCCACTCCCCCAGCACCCAGTGCGCCGGCAGCGCGCGGCCGGCGCGGTGGACACGGAAACTGTCGATCCATCCCCGCCGACGCAGCCGGCTCAGACGTCCCCGCGCTGCTGCCGGCGAGGCGAACAGCAGCCGCTCGATCTGAGGGCCGGTCAGCGTGCCGTGCTCGTGCAGGAGCCGCAGCAGCGCCTGATCGCGGGTGCGCAGGTCGTGGCTGGCCGGCAGCCAGCTGCTGGCGCCACGCACCCGCCCACCCCGTGCCCGCCCGGAGCGCGCGGGCGTGCCTTCTGATCGGGAGCTGCTACCCGGGACGCCGCCCAGCCGCTGCGTCCTCGGCCCCGCCCGGCCCGGCGGCCCGGGGGCGGGGGCAGGACCGGGGTCAGGCTCGTGAGCGCGATCCGGCTCATCCCTGGTCACCGTCCACCTCACCCTCCGCCGGGATGAGCACGATGGCGTGGTGTGAGCAGGCCTGCGCCGGCCGGCGGATGGCTGAGCCGTCCCCGCCTGGGGATCTCCCCCTCCAGAGAGATAGTCGGGCTGCGCCCCCTCGCTGATCACCGGCGGGAAAGACGCGTCGACCAGGCCAGATGCACCGCAGGATGCTCCCGTGAGGCCGGTGCAGCGGGGGCGAGGCCTGCACGCTGCCGGCACGCCACCGGCCCACCCCACACCGCCCTCCCGGGGCGGCCGCATGCCTGGCCGGAGCCTTCACGGAAGGTGACGGCCCGGGGCGATCTCGGGTGGGCGGCGGCGTGCTCATGGTGCGTCGTCCCGCTGCTCCTGAGGCCGTCTGTCTGATCGTCCCTCTGCTCGTGCGTCTGGTCGTTGGCCGCGTCCTTCGTGAAGTCGCCGCGAGCGGGCCCGGGCTGATCCTTGATGGCGGGGGCGGGCCGGCGACGTGTTCTGGACGGTGTTCTGGACGGTGTTCTGGACAGCGTTCTGGGTGGTGTTCTGGGCGGTGTTCTGGCTGGTCGGATGATCCCTGCGTCGCGCATCGCGGCTCGTGACGACCGGATCGATCTCGGTGCCGGTGTCGGTGTCGGTGGGGACGTCGGTGGGGACGTCGGTGGGGACGTCGGTGGGGACGTCATCGGGTTCGGTGTCGGGTTCGATGCTGGGACCGGTGCGGCGCACGTGTTCGCGCACCCGTGCGCGGGCGGCGGGGTCGGGCGCCGGGAGCGGGGTGGTGGCCAGGGTGAAGGCGCGCATCTCGCGGTTGTCGGCGACCAGGCGGGTCGCGGCGGTGTAGGGGCCCAGGCCGGCCAGGTCGTGCTCGTCGAGTTCGGGCAGGGTGTGGCGGGCCAGCTGGCGCGCGTCCTCGGGTGAGCAGGAGAAGTACACCTTGTTGCGGGCGTTGGCCGAGATCGCCGACTGCACCTCCCGCGAGAGCTGGTCGAGGTTCTGGTGGGCGAGGGTGAAACTCAGGTGGTAGCCGCGGGCCTCGGCGAGCATGTCGGTGACCGAGGAGGACAGGTGCAGGATGTTGTGGGCCTCGTCGGTGTAGACGCTCGCGTCCTGGCGCCGGGCCTCGGGGATCGCGGCCCGGGCGGTGGCGGCCTGCCAGACCGAGGCCAGCAGCATCGAGCCCATCAGCTTCGAAGCGTCCTCCCCCAGCTGCCCTTTGGGGATGCGGGCGATGAGGATCCCGCCGTCCAGGATCTGGGACACGTCGAACGTCGAGGCGCGCCCGATCGTGAACCGGACGAAGTCGCGCAGCAGGAAGGACCGTAGCCGGGCCAGGACCGGCCCGATCACCTGGGCCCGCAGGGCTGAGGGGGTCGACTCGTACCATTCCCAGAACCCGCCCAGCCCGGCCGAGTCCGTCAGATTGACGGTCAGCGGCGCCCGGAACCGCTTGTTGTTCAACAGGGCAGGCACCATGGTCAGCCGGGCGCCCGGGTACCGCATCAGGGTCAGGCACGACACCCGCAGCACGTCGTCGATGCGGGGGCCCCAGTGCCGGGAGAAGATGCTCGCGAAGATCGCGGTGAGGTTGTCGACCTGGAGGCCGGCATCGACGCCGGGCACGGGTTGCAGCGGGTTGAACGCGGCCGAGCCCATCGGCTGGTCGGGGTCGATCAGGGTCACCCGCGGCACGGCGGAGGCCGGGATCCGGTCCAGGACGTCCAGGGCCAGGTCACCTTTCGGGTCGATGAGGACCACTCCGCGCCCGGCGTGGATGTCGGCCAGGACCTGCCGGCACAGCAGAGTCGACTTGCCCACCCCGGTGGAGCCGAGCACATGCATGTGCTGGCGGGCATCGACCACCGACACCCCCACCGACCGGCCGTCGGCCAGCGCCCGCCCCAGGACCTTCACCTCTCGCCCGCCGCCGGCCAGGCCGGTGGGGGCCGCCACGGTACGCGAGTGCGCCCGGTCCAGGCCCGGCACCGACACATCGGTGGGCAGCGCGACCAGGGACGCCAGCTCCGGACTGCCCAGCACGAACGTCCCCACAGCCCGGCCGCGGGCGGCCACCGCGGACATGTCCCGTCCGGCCAGGACCGCCGACGGCTCCTCCAGAGGGCGGGCACGCAGCTGGTTGCGGCCGTCATGCACACCCAGGGCGGTGCTCAGCGCTTGGGCATGGGCGTGCAGATTCGCCAGAACCTTCTGTCTGTCGGCGCGGATACGCCGCTGCACCAGGCGATTTCGGCGAAAATCAGCATGTGCGCCGGCGGCCTGATGCAAGCCCTGATGCAGGCCCTGGTGCAGGCCCTGGAGCTGGTCCGAGGGCAGGCGCCGGGTCTGCGTGACAGCCAGGCGAATGCTGACCTGCCACAGCAGTCCGGTACGGACCTTCTCCAGGCCGGGGCGCGCGTCCTGCTCCTGCAACGGGTCACCCACCCGCCGCGCGCCCGCCGCCCCCGTACGGGACGTCGCGGCAGTCGTTCGGCCACCGCGGGCGCCGGAGCCGCCGGTCGCGACGCCCAGCACAGCCTCCACAATCTCCAGGACCAGATCCACGACGAGGGACGCGACCTGCTCGACGACCTGGAGCGCCGGCTGAACCAGGCCATGAGCGCCGCCGTTCAGCCACGACGTCCCGGCTGACAGCCGGTCCCCGGTCTTGAGCGCCGCGGCCCCGGCCCGCACCGCCCGCACCAGGCGCGGGGACGGCGAACGAACCAGGACCTGGATGCAGGCGCTCTGGTCGGCGCGCAGCAGGGCGCCCTGCTCGATCACCGCGCGCAT
Organism: Kineosporia corallincola; assembly: GCF_018499875.1. Lineage (GTDB taxonomy): Bacteria > Actinomycetota > Actinomycetes > Actinomycetales > Kineosporiaceae > Kineosporia > Kineosporia corallincola. The sequence continues at coordinate 66,553 of NZ_JAHBAY010000024.1, forward strand.
CGGGTCGACCGGCTGCTCGGAGCGGCTGCTGAGCGCGTACCAGCCCGGCAGCACCGCGATCAGGGACCGCCCGACCTCCAGCACCTCGTGCCCTTCCGGGACGAACGCCACCGGCGTGCCGGGCACCGCCGTGGACGGGACGCCAGGCATCGCATCCGGGTGCGGCCGGTCCTGCGGTGCGACTCGGCGCATGGACGCCGCTGCGGTCGGGTCGCTGCCGACCCGGCGCCTTTTCGTGGAAGAGGAGAGGTCCGACGCCGTGCCCGATGCGGTCGCCGGTCGACGGGAAGGGCTCTGGGAAGACCTCCGGGAGGCCGTCTGTGGGCCTGCCGGCAGGCCTGCGGGACGGTCGGCGCGGTGATCTTCGCCGCCGTGACCTGGCGGGTGTCCCGCCGGTGTGCCTCGGCCGAGCAGGAGGTTGACCCACCAGGGGTCAGCGCCCGTAGCGCGCTGCGGCGGTGCGATCGGCTGGCCAGCGTCCTGGGGTCTGCGGCGCGGCGCTGCGCCGGCGGCCTCGGGCTCGGGCGTCTGCCGGGCTGCGTGTGGGGCTGCGTGTGGGGCTGCGTGTGGGGCTGCCGGTGGAGCTGTCGGTGGGCCCGCGGGGACGTCGGGGCGGGGGTACAGGGGATGGGTGGCAGGACGGATCGTGGTGCTGGCACCGGGCCAGGCGGCGCGGGCGGCTGCGGCGACCGACCGGGCCACCATCGTGCCCGGCACCCAGACCACGAACGTGAGTTCCCGCTGGAACCAGCGCATTTCGAAAGCGATGTGCGGCGGCCCGTACAGCAGCCGCCGCCAGCCCCGGCGCCGCAGCAGCCCGGCCATCTGCGCCCACCACAACACGACGCCGTCCGGATCGACCTGTGCCGGTGGGCGGATCCAGATCTCCTGCGCCCCGCGCAGCCGCCGGGCCTGCTGCCAGCGCCAGGCCCGGCGCATCAGGTGCTGGGCCTCACGCAGCACCAGACCCGCCACGACCGCCAGCAGGACGGCGAGCACCACCCCGGACATCGGGTCGTCCACCGGCATCCTCACCGTCACGGGCAGCGTCCAGGACGCATTCACCACCCCGGCGGCAACCGCCCGGCCAGCCACATGCGTCATGTCGTTCATCCCTTCCGGCACGGCCGAGACCCGGGCGCTCATGCAGGTGATCCTTTGCGGGGCAGGAATTTTTGCGGCCATGATGACGAGACCGCCGCGGGGGGCAGGTCCTCGGGCGGGGCCGAGGCGATGACGTGCTCTGCGGGTGAGGCCACGATCTGGATCGGGACCCGGGATCCGGCCAGCAGCAGCGCCTGCCCCCGCCGGGCCGTGGTCAAGAACGCCGCCTCGGCCGGGCTCAGGGCGCAGGCCCGGGTCAGGGCGTCCATCGCCTGGGGCGCCTGGCGTAGCAGCAGCACGGTGGCCGCATTGGCCAAGATGACCTCGCCCAGGTCGCTGCCCAGCAGATCCACCACATCCGGGGTGATCAGCATCAGCCCCGCACGACGCTTGCGGGCGGTCTTGGCCAGCCGCGCCAGGAACCTCGCCCCGGACGGCTCGGCCAGCAGCAGCGACGCCTCATCCACGACCACCAGATGCCGTCCCCGCTCACCCCACCCGTCCCGGCCCGGCACCGCCGCGGCAGCCACGCGATCCGCAGCAGCGTCATCGGACCGGGACGCCGGGGCAACGCGATCGACCGACCGCCAGATCTCGTCGATCGCCAGGAGCATGCCCACCGGCCGCAGTTCCTCCGCCAGCAGCCGGGTGGTCCACACCGTCAACTGCTCCTCGCGCCCCGGCCCGGCGCCCAGCTCCCCCGCCACATCACCGTCCCCGGCCCGCGAGGTGACGAACAGGCCCCGGAACGAGCCCGTCACCCACGGCGCCAGGCGAGCCACGAGATCGGCGGCGATCCGCGCCTTCTGAACCTCAGGCCCGGGACGACCGACCTCACCCACAACATCCGCCTGCGCCTGCACTGGACCGGCCAACTGCTCCAGCGCACCCACCAGGTCGGCGAAACACGGGGCCGGGCGGGCCCAGGTGCCGGGATCAGCGCTGATCCCGGCGGCGGCGTAGGTGGCGATGATCGTCTCGTCGAGCACCGCACGCCCGGCCGGCTCGGCAGGCTGCCCGAGCATGACGTCCACCAGCGTGTGCAGGAACAGGCACCGCCGGGTGAACGCGTCCGGGTCACCCGCCGGCAACGCCAGCGGATTCAGCCGCGCACCCGCCGCTCCCAGCTCCACGACCCGGGCCCCGACCTGCCGCGCCAGCTCCAGGTATTCGCGTTCGGGATCGATCACCGACACCCTCACCCCGCGATACAGCTCCCGCAGCACCGAAAGCTTCACCGCGTACGACTTCCCGGCCCCCGAGCGGGCCAGCACCACCTGGTTGTGGTTGTCCAGGCTCCAGCGATCCCCGCTCACCTCGCTGCCAGATTCCAGATTCAGGCCCAGCAGCAGCTTCCGGCTGCTTCCTGCCTCGAACACCCCACCAGGTCCGGATCCCTGTCCCGCCAGCGGCGCCGGAAGGTCCGGGCTCGCGATCGGGCACGCTGTCGCCAATGCCTCGGTGTCCATCACCCGCCGGATTCCCACCCGGTCGGCGCCGATCGGCAGACCTGCACGAAAAGCCTGCTCCTGCCGCCAGGTCAGCAGATGCGTCTCCAGCAGCAGCGACGCCGCATGCGCGCGCAGACCGGCGAGCGCGGCCTCCAGATCCGGGAGGGTGGGCGCGTGCACGGTGATCACGATGCTGGTCAGGAACAGACGCGACTGCCCGCGCGCGACCTTGTCCGCCAGGTCCGTGGCGTCCTGGCTGACCGCCTCCACCAGCGGATCCTCCAGCCCGCCCCGGTCGGCGCGGACCCGGCGCGTGGACTCCATCCGGATACGACGACGCCGGATCCGCGCCGCTGCCGCCGGTGCCGGGATCGGCGCCACGTGCACCGACACATCCATCACCTCTGGCCAGGACGTCAGCGGCTCCAGCCACGCCATCCCCACCTCCGGCGGATACCCGGCCACCACCACCGCACCCGAAAACGTCTCCCCCACGCGCACGCAGGACGCCGCCACCTGCACCCGCCCCATGGCCGCTTCCGTCGGCGCGCGGCCCGCACGCCGGGGCCTCACCGCTGCCCCCGATCCGGCGCCCACACCTCAGGATCGGCACCATCACGCGGCCGGATACGGCGCCCACCCGGCAACGGCAACATCCGCGGCACCCGCCGCTGGCTGCCCGCACCACCGGCACCGGGCGTTTCCACAGCCCGGTCAGGCCGGGTCGGATCACTCGCGTCCTCGCCATCGACGTCGGCCTCATCACCCGCCCATGACCGGCCAGGTGATGGGCCGTTCGACACCACGTCGCCGGCCGGCTCGTCATCAGGTTCGTCATCCAGCCCTCCGGCTGATGCGCCGCCACCCCAGCCGTCATCGACCTGACGCACCCACCCGTGCGGCACCACCGCGTCATGGCCTTCGGTCTCCTGGAGGAACTCCAGGTCGCCGCGCCCTGCGGAACCACCTCGTTCCTCCCAAAAATCTTCTGGGACGTCCCATTCCGGCACATCGTTGACGTCATAGAGACGGGCACCGTGATCAGGGTTCGAAGCCAGCAGACACGGCGTCCACGCACCCGCCAGAACCTGCTGCACCTCCAGCCCGCCCAGAACGACCGCGTCGGCACCCAGATCCCCTAACTCCGCGACCGTGCGCCGGGCCCGGCTCAACGCCTGCGCCGCCGCGCTCGGGGACAGCAGCCGCTGACGTCGCTCGCCACCAGCGTCCAGGTCCTCGGCCGGCCGGGCGGCCGAGCGGCGGCGTGACCAGAAACGGTTGCGGGGCAGCAGATGCCGCAGCTGCTGCCCGCCGGAGGGCAGGCCACCACTGCAAGCGATCACGACCGTGCGTTGCAGGGGCCGTTCGGTCTCGGCGAGGTCCAGCAGCATGCCGGCGTGATCGAGCGCCAGCCTCGCCAGCGCCGGATTCGCCAGTGTCGCAGCCTCTTCGGCGAGGGTGGCAGCGACCGCCGCCAGGTCGCTCGGGCGGTTACGCACGACGATCTGGACCGGACCGGACAGCGAGTTCAGCCAGCGCGCCATGCCCGCCGCCAGCACCGCGTCGTCCTGGTCGGTGGCCAGGATCGAGGGGATCGTCGTGCAGGCCACCAGGACCACGTGCAGGCCGTCGGGATGCACCAGCACACCCTCCTGGGTGATCGCCGCCACCGGAGCCCTGCCGCGCTCGGCCGGCACCTGCGTGAAATCCGTCTGGACGCTCCACGCACGCGGGCGCAGCCGGTACCGCACGGCCGCCAGCAGCCACCGGTCGAGGCTCAGCCCGTCGCGGTGCAGCAGCACCAGCGCCACCGTGGCCCCCAGCACGAGGGCGGCCCCACCCGCGAACACGATCGCCGGGATCCGTGCGTCCAGGACCTGCCAGGCCAGCATCACCGGCACCGCCACCGAAGCCAGCACAAGCGCCTGGTGGACGCTCAATCCGGCCACCACCGGATCCTCCAGATCCAGATCCGCCGGAATCCGGGCCCGCACCGGCACCGCCGGCTCACTCACCGACGCATTCATCGTCCTCATCCCCTCGTCGAGAAAACTCACGAAAAGGCAGCCCGGCCCGTCCGGTTCAGGGACGGGCCGAGCGCCCTCGAGCGGCGTATCGCGGTGCCTACAGGCGCTCCAGACAGCGAATCGCCGTGTCATGCAGCAGGTGTCAGGTGTCCTCGTCCGAAGATCCAGGACCCCGGCGCAGGTTGCGGGTGCGTGGCCGGGGCGCGCGGGCGGGACGGAGCCTGCTGCGGCCCGGCACCGGCTCCCACGCGGGGGCGATCGGCGGCTGCTGGCTCGTGCGTACCGGCTGCCGGCGGGCATGGGACGGCCGTGCCCGCACCGGCCGGGTCACCGGCGCCTGCCCACCAGCCCCGCCCTGAGCGGATCGACCGGCCGTTGTCGAAGGCACCCTGCGCCCACCTCGACCCTGGGTCCCCGCAGCATCGTTCGCCGGCCGGGGATGACCAGCGATACGGCCCGAGGACCCCCGGAGAGGATCTCCTCGCAGCCCATGCGCGCGCGTGCCCGGCAGCTGCTCGGTCTGCTCCCGGCGCAGCCGGATCGCCTGGGCCGCCGCAGCGCGTTGCCGGGTCCGGGTACCACCGGCCACCCGCGCCGGCAGCTGACCCGGCTCCCCCACGCTCCGGCCCGCCAACACGGCCCGCCGCTCGGCCCAGGACTTCCGCAGCCCCTCCCACCGCCCGCCATCAAACCTGCTGGACGCCAGCGAATGACGCCACGACGACGGAGCCGAGGACCGCACGGACCGGCCTCCCGCAGCCAGACGTTGCCCTACCTCGCTCCAGGTCGGCCCGGACGGATCGACGAAACCGGCCCGCTGGAGATCACGATGAGCCTGCCGCATCGCGAAACGTCTGGTCAGCCGGGTGGTGAGCCACCCCGCAGGATGCGCACCCCCGGACGCCTGAACACCGCGGTGCAGCAGCCGATTGAGCACCACGTACCGCAGCACCGTGCTGCCGGTCCCACCACGCCGCGAGGTCGTCGGCAGGAACTGGCTGACCATCCGCGGTGTGCGGACCACCACCAGCAGCAGACACACGATCAGCAGCATGTTGGTCAGGGCGTCACTGTGATCGAACGTCCCCACCCCCGACAGGTTCGCTCCCGGCTCCAGCAGCAGATCCAGACCGAATTGCAGGGCCACCGTCTGCACCAGCACCGTGAGCACCACCCCGGCCAGCGACGACCACCACGCCACCGCGACCGGCTGCAACCACGGCAGCCCATGACACGCCAACGCCAGCGGTCCCAGCGCGGCCAGCAGCGCCAACCGCACGAACCGCAACACCCAGCTGACCAGCAGCACGATCAGCAACACCACGATCAGCACCTGCAAGGCCAGCAGCACCAGCAGCGACTCCGGTGCCTTCGCGATCTGCCGGCTCATCCCCTTCGACGCGTTCAGCTGCTCCAGGGACTGCTCCCGCGAACCGGCCAGGGCACCGACCAGCGCATTGGCTGCCGTCGTCACCGTGCTGACGACCCACACCGCGAAATGCGACGCCATGAAACCCAACACGGCCCGCTGCAAGAGGTCCTTGGCCGAGTACTGGCTCTGCAACCCGCCATGGGTCATCGCGACCAGTCCCGCGACCGCCACGATCACGACGTACCCGACCTGCACCACCGCCAGCGACCGACCCGCCAGCCGCACCACCGGCTGCTGAGAAGCGACCTCCGGCACCCGCAGCACCAAATCACGCACCAGAATCAGCAACTGCGGCAGCGGCTCCAGCACCATGTCCGCGACATGGTTGAAAACCTGCTCGATCAGCCAGTCATCCACCGCTGACCCCCAGAATGCCCCGCAGGATGTCCACGATCTGCGGGGCCAGCAACGTGATCGCGAACCCCGCGCACGCCCCGACCAGCGCCGTGCGGGCCTTGTCCATGTCCCCCGGCTCCCGGGCGAACGTCCGGGTGATCCCCGCCACCGTCAGCATCAGCACCGTCAGCGTCGCCGCGATCCCCCGCAGCCAGGTCGTGGCATTGCCGATGACCGTCGGCAGATCCTGCGCCTGCCCCGGATCACCCGGCTCCTGCTGGGCCTGCGAACGCTGCACCGTCACAGCCGTCACGACCTCTCGCCCCGGCACCAGCGCACGAGCGTCCGGGATCATCTGACCTGCACCGATTCCGTGACCGGCCGCCGGAACAACGACCGCAGCGGCCTGCACGCTCCGGGCCGGCGGGCGCACCGATGCGGGCTCCGGAGCCAGGCACCGGTTCACCGAACACACCGCGGCCAGCACCACCACGAGCGCACCCAGGACCGCCAGCGGCACCACCACAGCCACCGTCAGCACGACGGCCGCCCGACGTACCCTCCGCCCGTCAACAGATCTCCGCCCGCCACCGCACCCCCAGGACACCGGCACCGGTCCGCCCGCGCGATGCGCACCACGACGACAGGAACAGCCCAGACCGGGCCGGCGGGCGCACCCGTCCCCGAAACCTTTCCTCACGCACCGCGTGCCGCTGCGTGAGACGAGCGCCCGCGACGGCCTGCCGATCGCCCGATGACGAGGCCCTCTCGCCGTCGCGAACGGCCTACCCACGCCGGTTCCTGCCGCCGAACGGCGAGCATGACGATGACGTCCGCCGGCAACATGACCGCCACCACGCGACGAGACCCGACGCCCGTCTCCCGGACGCTGACGTCGGGCCCGCACACGGCGAGCCCGACGCCGACGATCCCAGCCCGCGACCTCACCGTGACGAGATCGCCCGGAGCGGAGCCCTTCACCAGCTCGAGCACGGCGTCTGTTCCGGTGCCGGGAGCATCCGGAACTCACCGGCCCCTCATCGGCACCGTCGTGACCCGGGCAGGCGCCCGGCGAGAACTCGCTCCCGGCCGCGCCCGGCGAAGCGCTGCCGGGCTGGTGAGCAACATCGCCCTGGCCGCCCGAAGGCATGCTCGGCGGCGAATCCTGCGATGCGCTGCCGTCATCGTTGCGTTGGACCTGTTCGTGGGACACCAGACACCTCCCCCGCGGCCGAAGCCCTGAACGAGCTGCGCCGCAGGCTCTTTGCGATGAAGACCCCGTGCTCACGATCAGGCGGCACGAGGGCACGGACGAGTCGGATGCCAGGACGCCCAGGACCGAAACCCTGCTCGCCGCCGGACATCACGACGCTCTCCGAGACCAGCTGCATCAACCAGCCAGCCCCGGGAGCACTGACTCCACGCCCCAGCAAACGCCCTCTTCCAGGCCATCACTCACCGCAGCGGCGGCCTACCGCCACCTCACAGACAGCTTCCGCAGGCCAGCAACACACCCACCGCAGGCCCACCAAGCCCTTGACTGCCCTGCTGGAGGGCTACCCGACCGACGCCCTGCGACGGATCTTCGACGTCAACGTCTTCGGCATCCACCGCCTCGCCCGCGCGGTCCTGCCCCACTTCACGTCCCGTGGCGATGGCCTCTTCGTCACCATCTCCAACCTGACCGGCCGCCTGTAGATCCCACTCCAGGGCCCCTACGGTGTCTCCACGTGGGCGGCCGAGGCACTGACCGAACTCACTCGACTCGAGGTCTCCCAGCACGGCATCCAGACCGCGATCACCGAACCGGGCGGAATGCCCACCGAATTCATCGCCAAGCTCGTCCCGCCGACCGACACCGCGCGGATCTCCGACGACGGTGCCGTCGGCGAACTGCCCGGCCACCACCAACCCCAGCCAGCGAGTCGCCCATGTGGTCGTGACGAACAACGGCAGACTGACCGACCGGACAGGAGATGCCCTCGCGCCCGGATGCAGCCTGAAGGACAACTGGTCAGCTCACATCCCGCTTGACAAGTGGCAGACCTGGAGGACCTGAAATGCCCCTGAAGAAGACCGACCTCTCCACCCCCTGGATTCGCGACGAGCCCATGATCCACCTGACCCGGCTCTCCGATGCCAGCTGGCTGGCGACGGCCGCAGCAAATGACAACGAGGAGCTCTACGAAACACTGAACTTTCTTGACGACTTCGCCATCCTCGACAAGCCAGATCTGCAAGTGGGCTACTTCTTGATCAATCACAACGAGGCGCAGAAACTTATGCAGTTCAATGTGGCGCTAAATCAAGCCTTAGGCCACAAGGACAGGCACTTGTGGGAGCCAGTCTCGCTGGCGGCCCGCTCGGCCGCCTCGCTAATGACAGCGAGCCCCTAGCGTCGCGTGTTGATCATGGATCCCATCACGTCCGCCAAGTACCAGAACCCCGACGGGTACGCCGCATACATGAACAAGCAGGGGCAGACCATCGACCCCGCCAGGAACGACGGTCAGCACGCACATCCGTCCGCACACATCCCCCTATGGTGACCAACTATGATCATTCAGCAATACCTGGACTTCGATTCGTTCAGAAGCAGGGGAATCGAGTCAATAGAGGTGGACCCCATTGCCCAAGAGGACACTCTACAGGAGGCGCAATTCCTGGATCTTCGGTTCGATGCCATCACCGGGTTCTTGGGGGTAATTCTGGAACTGCGCACCGCTCTGCAGGTACGAGAATCCGACACAGGAATCCTGGTAGCACACGGCGTCCGAAGGATTGAATGGTCAGGACCCAAGGTCGAGTCCAAATTGACCGCTTGGACCATAGGCAGTTCGACATCGAAACTACAAGATGGGCTGACGACCTTTCGATTGACAATGTGGCCACAGCCAGGAACGGAATTACTTCTCACGGCAGAGCGCATTGCCTTCCTGTCGGGGCGCGTCCCCGGCCTGCATCCGTCGCCACCCAACTACGAGCGAGACCGAGCCGCCATTACAAACCAAATTGCTGGCTGGCTTTCACCCTTTGAGTTGATTAGCTCGATTTGCTCCGACGGAGCCCGATCCCGAGTTTGATCGGCACATACGCGCATCGCTGTTGGATGCGCCAGGTGATCAGCCCGGTCCAGTGAACATCGAGTCAGGTCGATCCCCACCCCTGCCAGCGGCTCAGACGGAAAGGAAAGCGGTTTGCGCCGGACCATGGGGTGAGGACAGCGGCGAGTTCCCGCAGGCGGCGGGGTGACGGTGCGACCGGTCGGGTAGTGGGTGCGGGGCTGACCAGTAGAAGACGGACGCCTCGCGGTGCGCGACGGCGTCCTTCAGAGCGTCGGGGACGGGCCCGTCGAGGTCCCAGGGCACGCCGACCGGGCGGCGTCGTCCGTTGCGCAGCAGGGCGATGGTGCGCTGGGAGGTGGGCTGCTCGACGGCCACGGCCCGGCCCTGCCGGGTGAGGGACGCGATGGCCAGGGAGGCCGCGGACATGCCGCCGTCGGCGGTCGTCCACGCGTCCGGGGTGTAGGGCCAGGCCGGGGTGACGGCGGCGAGCAGCTCGGGGGTGATGTAGGCGAAGTCGTGGGCGTTGACGTCCGGGGAGGCCAGGGCGTGGGTAAAGGCCCCGGCCAGGGCGGGCTGGAGGGTGGGATCGATGCTGCCCTGAGCGACGTCCATGAGGATCTGCCCGCCGGGCGTCTCGATGCTCTTCTTCCCGGCGCGGATGAGACGAACGTGCCGCGCCGGCCCTCGGTACGGATGACGCCCGCGGCCAGGAGCCGGTTCCATGCCTCGGTGACGGTGGTGTGGGTGAGACCCCGACGGCCCCGGCGAGCGAGCGGACGGTGGGCAGCCGGGTGCCGGCCGGGACGACGTCCTGCTCGATCAGCGAACGGATCTCGGCGGCGATCGTCTACGCGGTCCGGCCGTGGATCGCGGGCCACGGCTGCTCGTCGGTATTCATCACGGGATTTCCTACCCTTGCGGGCGGTCCGTGTCCGACCCCTGGTGCTCACAACCGCGCAGGTGACCGAGAACGCCACCCAGGACGTCCGCCGGGTCCGAGCTCGGGCAGGTGTCGTTCCACCAGCGTGGCCTGAACCCGGCCCAGCCCGAAGCAACTCGGTTTCCGGGTCCGGCGCGAGGCGGTGTCCGCGCGCCTGGTCACGCCGTCGTCGGTGCCCCCGGCGCGGGCAGGTTCAGGTGCTCGCGCAGGGTCTCA
>NZ_JAHBAY010000025.1 GCF_018499875.1 Kineosporia corallincola
CAGCGTCGTCAGCGGAGGCGGTCAGGCCGGGAGAGGATGCGGTGCAGTTCTTCTCCCCGCACGGACTCCAAAGGTAATGCGCGATGGCCAGAGTCAGCGCGGATTCCGTCAAGCGCCATCGCGAGATAGCGTCGCCAGAGTTCAGGAACGTCGGCCCGGTCGACCGCGTCGGCATTCTTGCGAAGGGTGAAAGCGATGCTGACGATGCCGATCTGCAGCAGGATCAGGTCACTTCCCGTCAGTTCCGGGCGCGCGACACCGTGCCGGGTCGCACGGTTCGCGACGGCGTCGACGAGGGGTGCGAGGCGGTCACGTTCCCAGTCGTGCTGCTCGGGGGTGATCCGGCGGCCTGAAAGGATCTGGGCCATCCCGCGGTCCCGCGCCTGGATCGCGAGCGACTGTTCCATGTAGCTGACCAGCCCGTGCCAGGGGTCGGGATCCTCGAGAGCTGCGTGGAGGATCGCTTCGAGCTCTGCCACCTGCTCGCTGAGTATCGCGTCGAACAAGACCTCCTTGTTCGCGAACCGGCGGTAAGCGGTACCCACCCCCACGCCCGCGCGGCGGGCGACATCATGCAACGTCGCGTCGAGCCCCTGTTCGGAGAAAACGTCCCGAGCGGCGGAGAGCAGCCGTTTCCGGTTGTCCTCCGCGTCGCGCCGCAGCGGTGGCGTTTGCGTCATGAGTGAACCCTACCATCAAGTGGACAAGGTGCGTCCATTTACTGTTAACCTAAGCGGACATCTCCTGTCCGATTCCTTGGAGCAGATTGCTGTGACCACTTCACGCACCGCCCCCAGTGCCTTGCCCCCGGCCGGGCCGGTTACCCCCGATAGACCCGCCTGGGGTGCCATCTGGGCAATCGCCGTGGTGATCGCCATGTTGAACGCCTCTGAACTGCTCCCCGCGAGTCTGCTCACCACGATGTCCGCGTCGTTGGATGTGTCCGAGGGGATCATCGGCCAGTCCGTCACCGCGACAGCAATTCTCGCGATCCTGAGCAGTTTGCTCATCGCGCCGCTCACCCGTCGCATCGACCGCCGCCCGCTGCTGCTGTTCCTCGGTGCCGCGTTGGTGATCTCCAACGCCGTCGTCGCGCTCGCTCCCGACGCTACCGTCCTCCTGGCCGCCCGCCTGGTGCTCGGCATCACCGTTGGTGGCGTGTGGGGCCTGGCCGCGTCCCTGACGCTGCGTCTGGTTCCCGCCGCAAGCGTGTCCCGGGCCCTGTCGATCGTGTTCGGTGGCGCCACCGTGGCGACCATCGCGGCAGCCCCGCTGGGCGCGTTCTTCGGCGAGGTCATTGGTTGGCGTGGCGTGTTCCTCGTCGTCGCCGCGCTGTCGGCCCTAGCGGTGCTATGGCAGGCATTCGCCCTACCCAAGATGCCGCCTCGCGAGGGAGCCGGTTCGGATGGCCTCATGGTCGCGCTTCGCCTGCCCTGGTTGGTCCCGGGCCTGCTGGGCGTGATGCTGTTCTGGGGCGGGGCGCAGAGCTTCAACACCTACATCCGCCCGTACCTGGAAACCGTCACGGGCCTGGACGCCGCAGGCGTTTCGGTCGTGCTGTTCCTCTTCGGGATCGCGAGCTTCATCGGCACGATCCTCGCCGCTCCACTTATGCAGTGGAACCTACGATCCGTCTTGCCAGCTGCCGCAGCGGGCCAGGCGATCCTGCTGGCGCTGCTGCTCGCCTTTGGGCAGTCCTGGGTCGCGGCCGCTGTCTTCATCGCCTCCTGGGGCCTATTCGTGGGGCTGGCGGGCGTGGGCTGGTCCACCTGGGTGACCCGCTCATACCCCGAGAACGCCGAGCGAGCGGGTGGTCTCCTGGTCGCCGCGATCCAGGGCTCGATGATGCTCGGCGCCCTTCTCGGCGGCGCCCTCATCGACAACGTTTCCCCCACCGCCCCGCTGACCGCTGGGATCGCGATCCTCGCCGCCGCAGCGATCTACGTCGGCGTCATCATGCGCGTCGCCCGCGACCGCGCGTAACCCTCATCAGCCATACACACGTAGGAGCATGTCACGTTCACCACAACCCGTTCATCGGCCGCCACGCGCTACCAGGGTCACATCCTCGGCACCGCCATCGTGGTGGGAGGGTCGCTGTCCGGCCTCATGAGCGCGCTCACCTTGGCACGCTCGGGCATGGCGGTCACCGTCCTCGAAAGACACTCCCCCGTCCCCGGCACCGGCGGCATCCTCGCAACCGACGAAGGACTCCTGAACAAGCTGACTGGATGGAATGCCCACGCCCCTGACACGGAGGCGACCGCATTGCTCACCGGCGGCTTCCACAGCTGGGGCGTCATCCACGACGCTCTCCGGAGCACCGCCGAGCGCGACGACCGCATCACGATCCATCATCACACCCGCGTCGCGGACGCGGGCCAGGATGAGAACCGCGCGTGGGTGGTCACAGACCAAGGTCAGCATTACGAAGCCGACATCGTCATCGGAGGCGACGGGCACCGCAGTGTCGTCCGACGCGCGGTCGCCCCTCATGCACCTGATGCCGATTTCGCCGGCTATGTCATCTGGATCGGCATGCCCCGCGAAAGCACCCTCCCCGCCCGCCTCCGGGGTGACCGGCGTATCGGTGAGGGCGCCTTCCTCAACAGCCCCAACGGTGTCTTGTTCGGTAACTACATGCCCGACGAGGAGAATCCGGCCGACCCTCAGATCGGATTCGGTTGGTACGACAACACCCACAATCGCTTTCTGCGCGACAACGGCAACGTGCACGGCAGCGTCGTGCACCACTCCGTCAGCCGACATGAGATACCCGACCACATCTGGGCAGAGCTTGCTCACCTCGCGAAGAAGGATTGGCCCTCTCCCTGGTCAGACGTCCTGCTGGCGGCCATTGTGAACCGCCCCGGAGTGTCCGGAGGCTCATACGGTTGACGGCAACAGCGTAGCCAAGACTGGATGTGTGCCGTAGTGGATCTGCTCAACTTCAACGGGCGTGAGGTCGCTGCAGGCGCTGTGCAGTCGCCGGTGGTTGTGCCAGTCGACCCATTCCAGGGTCGCCAGTTCGACGTCGTCCAGATCCTTCCAGGGGGCCTGCGGATGGATGAGTTCTGTCTTGTAGAGCCCAATCTCGCTCTCGGCCAGAGCGTTGTCGTAGGCGTCTCCGACGGTCCCGACTGAGGGCAGGATGTCGTGCTCGGCCAGGCGCTCGGTCATGGCCAGCGCAAGGTACTGAGACCCGGCGTCCGTGTGGTGCCGCAGCCCTGTCAGGTCGTCCACGCCCTGCCGGCCGCGGGTCCACATGGCCATCTCCAGGGCGTCCAGGACGAGCTCAACACGCTTGTTCGTGGATGCCCGCCAGCCCAGGATGCGGCGGGAGAACGCGTCGATCACCAGCGCCACGTAGACGGTCCCTGCCCACGTCGCTACGTACGTAAAGTCCGCTACCCACAACGAATCCGGTCGAGCTGGAGTGAACTGCCGATCGACCAGATCGGCCGGCCTCGGCGCGGCCGGATCGCTGATGGTGGTGCGGGGCTTCTTGCCGCCTCTGCGGGCGCCTTCGATGCTCATGAACCGCATCAGTCGTTCGACGGTGCACCGGGCGACCCGGATGCCTTCACGGTTGAGCTGCAGCCAGACCTTCTTGGCTCCGTAGACCTGGTAGTTCTTGGCCCAGACGCGATGAATCTCGTTGCACATCAGGGCATCACGCCACTCTGCATCGGACAGGTGGCCGTCCATGACGCGGGCGCGGTGCTCGTAGTAGGTGCTCGGGGCGATCGGCGTTCCGTACTCGGCCAGCACGGCGCAGATCGGTTCGACTCCCCAGTTCAGCTCCATCACGGCATCGGCCGGGCCGCCCTCGACGAGGGTGACCCGGCCAACGTGCTCGGCGATGAAACGGACTAGTACTTGCGTGGCCGGTCGAACTCGGCCGCAAAGAAACCCGCTGCTGCCTTGAGGATTTCGTTGGCTCGCTTCAGTTCTGCGTTCTCCCGGCGAAGGCGCTTGACCTCCGGTGACTCATCGACCGAGACCCCCTTCTTCCCGGCCTTCGAGTTCGCCTGGGCGGCCTCGGCCTCGCGGACCCACTTGCGCAGGGTCTCGCCCGAGCCGATGCCCAGCTTGCCGGCGATCGAGTTGATCGCGGCCCACTGCGACGAATACTCCTCGGACGACTCCTGCACCATGCGCACCGCACGTTCGCGAAGCTCGTCCGGATACTGCTTCTTGCGACGTTCCCCCATGGACTCATCCTCTCAAGAGAAGAGCCCTCCGGACATCCCGGGGCGGTTCACCATAGATCAGCGCATCTGTCTGAGCCGGTAGAACCGGCCTCACGAACGGAGAAGGGTCCGCATGCCCCTCGAAGGTCGCCCTGCCCTCTATCTCGTCGCCTGTGGAGGACGGCCCGCCGGATACCTCGAGCCCTTCATCCCCAAAATGCAGAAGGTCGGCTGGCACGTGTGCGTCATCGCGACCCCATCCGCACTGAAGTTCATGAACCGCGACGCGATCGAGGACCTGACCGGCCACAAGGTCCGCTACGACTACAAGCAGCCAGACGAACCCGATCCGCTGCCCCCAGCAGACGCTTTCGTCATCGCACCAGCAACTTTCAACACCATCAACAAGATGGCCTCAGGAGCCAGCGACACCCTGGCCCTCGGGCTGCTCAACGAGGCCATCGGTATGGGACGCCCCATCCTCGCCGTCCCGACCCCCAACATCGAACTCGCCAAGCACCCAGCATTCCGCGCGAGCGTTCAGGCCCTGCGCTCCTGGGGAGTGGGCCTCATGTTCGACCCTCAGAGGTGGCCACTCCCAGTGCCGAACATGGGAGCGCCGGCAGCCGAACTTTTCCCTTGGGCCGACTTGGAAGCTGCGGCAACCGAAATGCTCGACCGCATGGTTAGGACCCAAACCGGCGACAAAGGGTAGAGATTCAGAACTGTTGGTTTACCGACCTCTCCCTCCGGAAGGGTCCGCTGCTACCCCATGCTCCGCTCCCGGAGCAAGCGATTCTTTTCTTTCTAGCGCGATGACCACGAGCATGCCAATTAGCCAACGCTGGAACGTGTTACATCGCTAGCCGGACAGTCCCCTCACCCGGTCCCTCTGGCTACGGCTGCCCCTGGACGAGGCCATCAGCCGAGCTGAGTGGCGCCAGGGCCACCCGTACACCGCCGAGCAGCGCGCGTTCCTGCGGTTCGTTCACGACGCCTACATCGCGCTGGCCGAGACCTGCCCGGACCTGCACATCGTCGATGTCCAAGACCTGAATGCAGCCGACGCCCACGCGGCAGCGCTCAGCGTTCTTGGCTCCGAGCACGCTGCCCGGCGCTGACCCAATGATGGGGGCGAGAGCTGCGGCGCGAGTTCCCCCCAACTAACGGCAGCGGCCGTCCCCGGGCGCTACGGTCTCTGCCGGACACGCCGCCCTCCACGAAATCCGGAGCCGAAGGTTCATGACCGTTCCGCTCGTCGACGTCCCCACCGATCTACTCGCGGACCTTCGTCGCCAACGCCAGGATGCCTCAGGCGCGGACCTGACGTCGTTGGGACTGCGTCCCCTGACCGGAGGGATGCAGAACGACGTCTACCTGTGGACACGGGACCAGGCCGACGACGTGGTGATCAAGCTGTACATGAAGAAGGACCGGCGCCGGCTGGAGCGGGAGTGGTCCGCGCTGAACCTGCTCGCGGACCACGGGCTCGACACGGTCCCGGCCCCGCTGTGGCTGGACACGGCGGACGAGGAACCCGCGATCGGCATGACCCGGCTGCATGGTGAGCCGGTCCTCGACGCCGAGGACCAGCTTGGTGCTGTGCGTGAGCTGGCGTGGACCACGGCCCAGCTTCAGCAGGTCCCGTTGACCGGGCTCCTGGCCGAGCTGCCCCGCATCGACACCGGCGAGCACTACGTGCTGCGCCTGACCCAGGAATGGCCGCGGCTGCTCGCCTCCCAGCCCGGCGACCTGTTCACCCCCGCTATGCACCAGCTGCTCGCCCACTGGCGCGATAGCCCCGACGCCGAGCTCGTCGCGGCCGACGGCCTGGGCGGTCCGCGCGTGTTCTCGCGAGGGGACTCCAACCTGCTGAACTGGATGATCACGGACCAGGGCCGGGCAGCCTGTGTGGACTTCGAGTACGCCGGGTACAGCAGCGTCGCGTTCGACGCCGCAGACCACATCGAGCACATCTCAGCCCGTGCGGTCCCGGACCACATCTGGTCCGCTCTGCTGCCGGACCTCGGCATCACGCGGACCAACCGTGCCCAGTTCGCGGCGTCCCAGCGGATCTGCGCACTGCGCTGGCTCGCGGTCCTGTGGAAGCGTCGCGACACCCGACGGGAGGAGTTCGCGGTCCAGCTGGACCGCGTGCGCCTGTTGTACGGCAGCAGCAACCCGTACAACTGAACTCGAATTACCGGACCGGAGGAGGGAACCGATGCGCGTCGTGAGGACCACCGGACCTCGAGCCGGGAGCAGCAGCTCGAGGCCGAGGTAGCTGATGTGACCACAGCGCTGGGTGAATCGCCTCGGGGTGTCTGGAGACTCTCGAACATGATGCACAGTGCGGAACCGGAGCGGGATCGCGTACCGTTGGCGCACGCGCAGCAGGACGGCCCGGCTACTAGTCTTAGCCGGGCCGTCTGTTTGCAGGGCGAGCTGCTGTTAGTTCACGAGATGGTCGAACTCGCCGGCCTTGACTCCTTCGATGAAGGCGAGCGCTTCGGCCTCGGTGTAGCGCTGAACTGGGGCGTCAGGTCCGGCCTTGGTGTCGCGAAGCTCGATCATCCCAGCGTTTCTACGCAGCTGGAAGCACGAGCCATTGGGGTCACTGAAGGTCGATTTCTGCCATGGAGTGTTTTCTTGCGTTGTCATGCTGCAAGCTCCTTGATCGGGGCGAACTTGTTGATCGGGACTGACTTATCTCGAATGATCGACCACCTCTCCTCATGGTCGGCGATGGCATCGGATTCCTCAGTGCACTCGGCACCCTGGTACCCCTCCGAGTATGCGAAGGGGGGTTCTCCTTCTTCTTTTGGGAAGGTGAGCAGTTCAATCTCGCCACGACCTCCAGGATGAGCCCCGGCCGTCGATGACCACACCCTGATTTCGACGAGATCTGCTGTGTGTAGCGCAACAAGTTGCGAGAGCTGCTCCCTGTGGACCTCGGGCCCGCCGACCTGCAAGCGCAATGCGCCCTCGGTAATGACGACAACGATCCGGATTCCTCGATCGACGATGCCGTTCTGGCGCTTGGCCTGGAGCGCAACCTGTTTATCCGCGTTTGACTTGGTCAAGCCAGGTGCAACATCGAAGAGCGCCAGCTGATACTCAGGGATCTGTAGAATCCCAGGTATGAAGATCGGCGAAAATACGCGGATGGTCTCGGCGATTGGCTCCAATTCTAGCAGTGTGTCAAAACCTCTAGTGTATCCAAGCTTGCGGATGTACTTCTCATACCAGGAGGGGTTGACGCGACCATTCGCCCTTTCCGCCAGCTCGGACATGCGCTCGCTGAGATCGCTGGGAGCCCCAAGTCTTTTGCATACCCACTCCACCGTCGCCACCGTGGGTACAGCTTTCCGGAGTTTCCATCTGTTCCAGGTAGCTCGCTTAGGCAGTCCGTCTGCGGCCAACTGCTCATAAGTCTTGCCCGAACTCACCCGCAGTGCCTCAAGGTGGCGTGAAAGTGAGCGTCGGGCGCTACCCAGCCGACGCGCTGCTTCCTCGCGATCCTCTGCACTTAGTTCGGCCAACTTCGTTTCCGGCGATCGCAGCATTCCACGCTCCTGGCTGCCTTGGTCGGTCTCTCGGATCGAAACGTGCCGTGCAAGCTGTCCCGGGCCGTCTTCCAGCGCGCTGACGAGTCACTGGTGGTGCAGCGTCCCGCGCGAGACGTCTCGCAAGGAGACAGTGACACATCGGTCAGAGCGCGGGCAAGGTGTGTCCTACATCATCAGCGATCGGTCAACGGGAGGGACCCCGCGATGAGCGCACTACCTGGACGTTGTCGGCCGTGCGGCCTTGCTCGGCGCCTGTGCGGGGGTGTTCGTCGCCCCGCTCGCGTCTCCTCCAGGTTCTGGGGGCCATAGGCAGCTCAGCGCCCGATCTTGAGCAGTCGATGTCGGCTGACGAGGTAATGCTGCGCGCCGGGCGCTGAGCGCAAGACGGCGGCGGGTGTCCACGGGAGAACCTGGGCCCCCGCCGCCATCCAAAGCTATTGCTGGTGGCAAGGTTTAAAGAGGCTGATCAGGCGATCGACAGTCGATTGCTGAGCGCCCAGACGACTTGCTCTTGGTTCATGGGTCCGCAGTTCTCCATGTGCTGCTGGATCGGTACGGCACCTTGATCTGCCTGCCGCGGCCCCGCACCCCCTCAGGCGGGGCCGCGGCAGGCGCCACGAGCTACGGGTCCTCCGCGGGGGAGGACTCGTCCCTGATGAAGCGGCGCCATGGCGGTGTCGAGATGGTGAAAAGGAGAGACCGATGGCCGTTTTCGGTCAGTGGGTCACCAGCACGGCGTCCGCGCCGGACAATTTGTTGAGCGTACGTGTCCTCCACGAGATGGACGCGACCCTGGTCCGGGACAGCGGGGATCCGTTGCGGCCCGCATTGGCGTTGGCGTGCGAGACCTGGGACGTGTTCGTCGCGAGTGTGAAGGCCGGGTCGCTGGCGCCTTTTACGGTGCCGGTGGCGATTCAGCGGCACCGGGACGGGGTCACCCTGATCTGGAACATTCACGACCCTGAGGGGCCGGTCCTGGCGATCAGCGCCCCGGAGTGGGCGGCTTTCCTGACGGGTGTGTCCAGGGGTGAGTTCGATCGTGACGTTGCCGCGGCGAGTGCGGGAGGGCGAGAACCCTCGGTGGCATGAGCTTGCCGCTGGCAAGCCTGGCTGCCGATGAGGGCCGCTCATGCCCGGGTTGGGTTGGCTCGTTCCGGGATCAGAAGTGTTCGCAGGAGGCATGATTCGCCTGTGATCGCTGGTCCTTCAGCGTTGTCTGTGTATGTGTGGTGGAGCTGATCAGTCGCCGTCCTGGCTGTCTGGAACGTCCGGTGCATTGAGCGCTGCGCACGAAGTGCCGAAGGTGCTGCCTGCATGCCTGTCGCAGCTGGTCAAAACTTGACGGTTTTCAATTTCATGAGAGAAGAAAGAGTTTCGATGTTTGACCCCCTGGTGGAGGCTCGTCGGCATCGCGCTTCGAAGTTGACGCTGCGATTTCCGTTGCTGGCCGATGAGTTTGATGATGTCCGGTGTCTCGCGCCGGAGCAGGCGGCCTCGATCGTGAAGTGGGTGAGGCCGCCGACCGATGATACCGGTGAGGTGAGGGTGCTGCATCTGGGCTGCGGCACTGGGCGTGTGACGGGTGCGATGGCGCAGCTGCGCCCGGACTGGGATGTCACCGGCGTCGACCGCGAGGACACGTTGGTCGAGTGCGCGCAGGACAAGTTCCCGCCCGAGCGGTTCGCGAACATGCGGTTCGTGGTGGCCGATGCCCGCCAGTTCACCCGGGCTGGCCGGTGGCAGGTGATCGTCTGCGATGTTCTGCCGGCGCTGCCGCGGGTCGCGGAGTTGCGGGCGTTGACGGATGCGTTCGCCGCGTGTGCGGTCGAGGGTGCGACGCTGCTCCTGCGGGTGCCCCGGGTGCCGAACAGCACGCCCCACAGGAGCACACGGGAATTCTTGCTGCCGACACGGCAGAAGGTGCAGGTCACGACGGTGCGCACCGTACAGGGCGGCCGGTGGATGGGTGTGTGCCGGCGGTGGGTGCTGGAGCCCGGTGGTGTGTGCGTCGACCGGTACAAGGTCCGGATCCTCGACACCGCCCACACCATCCGCGTCCTTCAGCAGAGGGGGTTCGTGTTGGAGGCCGTGACGGCAGATCCGGACGGCGATGCGAACGTGCAGGTGTGGCGGCGGGTGGCCGACCCCCGCGAACCCCCGCCTGGCCCGGAGGAGACCGTTGCGGGCCACGGCCAGGAGCCCTGTCCAGTGATGGTATCGAGCGGGGGAGACCAGGCATGAAAACCGCGACGTATCAGCGGGACCTGGCCTTCTACCGGCATCCGGAACTGGTGCACGCGATGTTCGACGACCCGGCGTACGTGGGGCGGGTGCTGCGGCTCATCGGCGCCCAGGACGCGGGTCGCGTGAACGTGCTGGACGCCGGGTGCGGGGCCGGGGCCATGGTCGGCCGGATGGCCACGTTGCGCCAGACCTGGCGCTACACCGGCCTTGACCGCTCGGCGGGCCTGCTGGCGGATGCCGCCACCCGCTACCCGGAGATCGTCTTCGAGCAAGCAGACCTGACGGATCCGGCCGCGATGGCGCGCTATCGCGCCCAGGACGTCGTGACGTGTCTGGGGCACACGCTGTCGTACCAGCTGAGCGATGAGCACCTGGACGCCGCACTCGATGGCCTGGCCAGCTGTCTGAGACCCGGCGGGCTGCTGATCATCGACACCTTCCAGGCGGCCGTGGCCTCCCCGAGCCTGACCCACACGCTCGTCAGCCCCTGGGGGCCGGTGCGCCTGGAAACCACAGGCCAGGTGCGGGAGATCGGGTTCCTGGACGTGACGTGGACCTGGCAGATCCCGGGCCGGCGGGCGGTGCGTGAAACCTTCCGGCAGCGGGCCATCCCGGTCCCGGACCTGACCCACCGCCTGCACCAGCGGGGCCTGACCCTGATCGAATGCGACCACGAGCCGGGGGATCCGGACGAGCCCGATGGTTCCGCCGGCGCCAGCGACCCGAACAGTCCGAGCGTCCCGAGCAGCCCGAAAGCCTCAGGTGACCGGAGCGAGGCGGGCCAGGGAAGCGGCCGGGACGTCCGCGGTGACGTGAGCGCTCTGCTGGCCTTCCAGCTGGACGCGTGATGAGCGGACACCTGATGAGGATCAGACCCCGCGCCCGGTTCACGGCGCAGGCCATGCAGGCAGCGAACCTGCTGTACCGGCGTCCCGTGCTGGCCGACGAGATCGCCGGGCCCGCGAGCGCTCATGCCGCCGCGGTGAGCAGTCTGCTGCATCGTGATCGTGGCGTGGTGCTGGACCTGGGCTGCGGGACGGGGCGGATGCTGGGCGAGGTGGCGGGTCTGCGTCCGCGCTGGGACCTGTACGGCGTCGACTGGCAGCTTCACCTGATTCGCTACGCCGCCCAGGTCCGTCCCGGGCCGACCTACGAGCGACGCGACATCCGGCACGTGGACATCGGCCGCTACGCCGACGTGATCACCTGCATCGACGTCCTCAACGACATCCCGCCACGGGCTGTGAAAGACGTGCTGCGCACCATCGCGCGTCACAGCCGGCCCGGGACCCTGCTGCTCACCCAGCTCACCCCGCCTACCCGGCCGCTCGTCACCCGCACTCTTGCCACCCCGACACCCCTGAACCTGCTGCCCCGGAGGCAGGCCAGGGACGAGCCGGAGCACACGCAGCAGATCCACTCTGTCCTCGGCGAGCTCACGGTCACGACGCGCACCACCGTGTCCGGGGTGCGCAACAGTTGCGAAACCATCCATCGGTCATGGTTTTTCGAGGACGGATCCAGCGTGCAGGACACCTTCCGGCGCTGGCCGCTTCAGCCCGACGACCTCGCGGGCAGACTCGCCCGGCTCGGGTTCGCTCCCCACCACGGTCTCCAGCACGGCCACGGCAGTGCTGGAGATCTCCGGGTGCACGTGTTCACCGGTAAGTCCCCGGCCGCGGCCACCACCAGGATCCCGAGGGCGCGACGGCAGCACCAGGTGCACCTGTCCTACCGGTTCTCGGCCCTGAGCCGGAGCATGCCGGCCGTGATCCCTCACCACGACGTTCTCCAGATCGGAGCCATCACGTCATGAGCCACCGTGACAACCCGCGGCTGAACCCACCGCAGACCCCGAACCCCCGACCACTTCTGCGTCCAGCTGCCGGGCCGGCCTCTCGCACCGGCACGCCTCCGCAGATGCTGAAGCAGTTCTCCACGCTGGAGGCGGACACGCTCATCGTCGTCACCCATTGGAACGGCCAGCAGGCGGGCGCCTTGCGTCGGGCGCTGCACCTGCCGAGGGTGGCCTTCGCCGAGCTGCTGGGCGTAGCCGTGCGGACCGTCGCCAAGTGGGAGAGTCGAGGCGCCAGCCTCACTCCGACGCTGCTGCACCAGGCCGTCCTGGAAATGGCGTTGAAGAAGGCGACCGCTGAGCAGCGGGTGCGATTCCTTCTGCTGTGCAACGAGGTTGACGGGGTCATCCTGATCAGCCCGTCCTACGCCGAGGACCTCGCCACCACCCGAGCCGCACGTCGTCGCGGCGTCAGACGCCCTGGACAGCAGCCGGGCGCCGGTCCCGGGCGCAGCGCCGAGAACCGTTCTACCCGCCGTTGACGCGCCCGCAGACCCGTAACCGGGAGAGGACTCCTCCATGCCCAGCACGGACACCACCACCGTGACCAGTCCCACCACGCCCAGCCAGTGCAAGAAGACCTCACCCCGATCACGCGTCAGCCCGACTCCGCCCACCGGCCAACCCCGACGCCGCGGGCTGCGGATCGTGGTGGCCTCCTACGGGCGGGCGCAGCTCGACTTCGTCACCCAGGTGCTCACCGCCCACGGGCACACGGTGATCGCGCAGACGATGAGCCGCAGCATGCGCCCGAACTCGCCCCTGGACCCCGACATGGCCTCAGCCGTGAAGGACGTGGCCGGCACCTGCCCGGCCATCATCGACCTCATGCTCCCGGCCAGCGCGGAAGCCCTGAGTGAGGCGATGGCCGGCTACCGGCCCGACCTGCTCATCGTGTACGGGTTCAACTGGCGCCTGCCCGCGGCCACCCGCGACCTGCCCTACCTGGGCACGCTCAACATCCACGGCTCACTGCTACCGAGCTGGCGCGGTCCGGCACCCGTACCCCAGGCGATCCTGGCCGGCGAAACCGACCTGGGACTGAGCATCCACCGCATGAACGAGCACATCGACGCCGGCCCGGTCCTGGCCCAGAGCCGCGGGATCACCATTCCCTGGCGCGTGCTGCCCGCTGACGTCTGGCACGCCACACAGCCCGTCCTGGCTCGTCTCCTCCCTCACGCCCTGCACCAGCTGATCGACGGCGCACCAGGACAGGAACAGGACGAGGCGCAGGCCACGTGGGCTCCCATGCCCACGCTAAAAGACGACTGCTTCACGATCAGCACCTGGCACGCCCCCCGCGCAGAGCTGCACCGCCGCATCCGGCTCGCCGGATTCCTGAACCATGGCCTGGGACCCATCGTCGAACTGGACGGAAAACTGGTCCGCGCCACAGCATCCAGCCTCGACCCGGCCCCCGGGCCGGCCCAGGTCCAGTGCGCCGACGGCCCGCTGTGGCTGACCGACATCCAGCAGATCCCTGACCACCGGCAGTAGCGAGCGCGCGAACAAAGCCGAAATCCTGGCCGACCGACGACGCCCGGAGAACGAAAGCGGTGACGCGGACGAAGTCCGGGCTGACCGGGCCTGCGCTCGGGCAGGACCCTGGCCAGGCTCTCTTCAGCAGCGAGTCGAGTTCGCCACCGCACAGCAGGGTCACGGCGTGCTCACGGGCCCGCCGAGGAGCTCGACCAACAGCGGGTAGTCGAACTCAGGGTGCGCCAGGTCGAGGTCGCGGGCCTCGTCAAGATCTACCCAGATGAGGTCATCATGTTCCTCGGGGGCGGTGTTGGCGGGGGTTCCGCTCCACGACTCGATCAGCCATGTCCGCAGGTGAAACGCGTCCGTGTCGATCACAGCCGCGGGAGCATGCGTGGGCGGTGCCACGGTGATGCCGAGCTCCTCCGCCAGTTCACGGGCAAGAGCCTGCTCGGCTGCCTCGCCGACCTCCACGTTCCCTCCGGGAAAAGCCCACCGGTTCGGGAAATGCTGCCGGTGAGGGGACCGGTGGCACAGCAGGATGCGTCCATGCCGTCTGAGGACGGCGGTGACGATCTCGGCTCGCTCCTCAGGATGGGTCACCCGTCAATCCTGCCGGTCCCATCTCCTCGTCCGCATTCCCGTAGCAGCCGTGCCGGAGCACGCACCCGTTGGCGATCCGAAACCACCTGGCCGAGTGCTCCGGCGCAGCACGTCGGCGACGCCGCGCCCGGCCCTCCTGCTCGCCCTCGCCACGCCAGCCTGACCGGAACACCCAAGAGGTCGGGCCTGACCGCGGACATGCCGGCATCGCATCCAACCGCCAGACCCTGACGACCCGGCCGGCCTACGCCCCAGCACAAAAGCTCAGGTCACGCCCCTGATGGAAGAAACCGTGGACGGTTTCACGCATGCACTGGTGACCACCACCAGCCGCCTCCGACAGGAGCCTCCAGCATGCTGCACCACCGTCCGCCCCGCCCCCGCTGCACCGCCCGTACCGGTGCAGTGCCGCGCCGCCGGATCCTCGCCCTCATCATCGGCGCCGGCGGCATCCTCGCCATCATCAGCACCGGGCTCGTCCTCTCGCTCCTGTCCGCCGTCGACGATTCCGGACGAGCCACACCCGCACCCACCACCCACAAACCCATCACCCTGCACGACTCGACGCCGACCATGACCATCCCCGTCGGACGGACCGTCGGCCGCCAGGGCGTCACCACCGGATACCCCCACACCCCCGAAGGAGCCGTCGCCCAACTCGCAGCCATCGACGTCGCTCTCCTCCTGCAACCACGCTCGCACACCGAGCGGATCCTGCGCGCCTGGTCGCTCACACAGCCGAGCAGCAGCGAAACGTGGACGATCCTGAGTGCCATCAACGAGACCCCGGCCTCCTTCGCCGACGGCCACATCGGACGGGCCTTGCCGGCGATGGCGCGCATCACCTCCGCGCCGGCCCACGATCGGCACACCGTGTGCCTCGTCGTTCATGGCCAGGCAGCACAGAGTCTGGGCCACTGCGAGGCGATGGTCTGGGACGCCGGGCACTGGGTCATGGATCCTGCCCAGGCACCCCTCACCTCCTCTAAGGTGCTGATCGCTCAGGCCACGTCTCCATCCACCAACTTTCGGGTTCTTCAGGCCTCTGAACTGTGGTGATCGCTTCCGAGCACGCCACGGACCGGCTCCGGGGCTTGCAAAGAGTGGATCACAGATGCCCGATTTATGTTGACATCGAACAGTGGCGGAGAGTAAACGAATGACTGCGAAAAGTGGACCGCAGGGTTGGAACAGGGAGAATTGGTGAACCGGTGTATCGGTGTGGCGGCAGCTCTCCTTGGGATGCTGGTGGTGCTGACAGCTTGTTCGGGATCCGTGTCCGTTCCTGTTTCGGAATCAACTGCCTCGCCCTCGGCTACCCCCTCGGCCACTCTTGATCCCGAGGTTGCGAAGGCCCTCGACGCCTACGAGGCGTACATGCGCACAAGTAACGCTGCGCTGGAAAGTCCGGTCAGCAAGGGGCAGCCCTGGCCGTCGGGGGCTGACTTCACCCGCTGGGCCTACGACCCGGCGCAAGCGGAAACCTCGGTTTACGTGCATGCTCTCGCGGCCTATAAGGCGGAATATCGCGGCAAGCCGCCTGTCTCGAATAACACGGTAGATGAGGTCGATCTCGATGCCTCGCCGTATCCGAGTGTCAAGCTGACTGACTGTCAGGTTCCGCAAGGACTGTATGTTCCCTATAGTCGAGAAACGGATGAGCAGTTGCCGCTCGAAGGTGATGTGAATCTCGATGACCCGTACCCGGTTTCCGTTGAACTGATCTCGGTCAAGGGAAAATGGGGCGTGAAATCTGCGGAAGCCGATCGTGAGAAGTCTTGCAAGCCATGACTTGGTTGCGCGTATGCGTCAGCTGCTTGATCGGTCTTGTTCTCTTGCTGGGGGGCCGGGATGAAGCGTTTGCTGAGTGCCCGCAAACGGCAAGCGTCGGCGCCACGTGCTTCCAGCGGAACGGCATCTGCCTGTCGGGAGCGGCTACCCAGTGTTCGCAGTCGTCCCAGGGGCAAGGAAACCGGAATTCAGATCATCCTGCACGTCAAAGTTCCACCGTGAAGCCCATCTCGAAGCAAGATCTTTGCGAAATTGCGAAAGCAGATCCGCAGCCACCGAAGTCGGATCCTGTTTGGAGGGGGAACGCTCACGGTTCGATCATGATCCGTACATGTCCTATGACGAGGTATGCGGATCCGGTGGACTACGCCTTCTGGATTCCAGAAGACTCGGCTGAACCAGATCTTGTCGACCCCTTCCTGCTTGCATTGGAAGCTGAGAGCAGACTGAAACTTCCGAAGGTCAGCCTTGCCCGATCGCCGGGCGGTGATACCTGGGTCAACGAATACACCTGGGTCTGGCTGGAGAGCGGCTGGAAGGAGCTGTCTGCCACGGCGAGATCAGGTGGGGTGTGGGCGACAGTGACGGCTTCGCCTGTGCGGATGAAGGTTTCGGCGTCTGGGGCTGCGCAGGGTGTGACGTGTTCTGGTCCTGGTCGGGCATGGAGTGCTGCTGATGGTGGTGGTGCTCCGGCGGATGGTGGCTGTGCGCTGCGGTTTACGCGATCGGGTGAGGGGATCGGTGTGTCGGTGGCGGTGCCGTATCGGGTGTCGTGGACCGGTTCCGGTGGCGCCGGTGGTGATTTGGGGACGATGACGGCGACGGGTGAGGAGTCGGTGACCGTGCTGGAAGCGGTGGCGGTGAGCCGGTCGTGACGTCGTCTCCGTTCCGGGTGTCGGTGGGTGCGCGGGAACAGGTGCCGCCGCCACGGGGCCGGGCGTGGAGTCCGTGGCGGATCGTGGGGTCGCTGGTGTTGTGTGCGGCGGTCGCGGTGGTGGTCGGCGGGCTGTTGCAGCGTGCGGGGCAGAAGGAACCGGTGCTGGTGCTGGCCCGGCGGGTGCCGGCGTCGGTGGAGATCACCCGCGCTGATCTGACGACTGTTGCTGTGGCCGGTGATGTTTCGTCGATTCCCGCGCAGCGGATGGGTGAGGTGCTGGGGCGCCGTGCCGCGTACATGCTGGAGGCGGGGGCGATCTTGCAGACGCAGGCGTTGTTGCCGGCCTCGGCGACGGGTGAGGCCGAGGCGAGTGTGGGGATTTCCGTGGCGGCCGGTCTGGCGCCTGAAGGGCTCGAGGTCGGGGACCGGGTGCAGATCCTGGAGCTTCCGGATGACGAGAACTCCCCAGCGGATGCTGGTTTGGTTGAGCGGGCCGAGGCGCTGGTGGATGACGTGCTGATCGTCGGTGTGCGGGAGGACCCGTCTCAGTCCGGTGATCTGGTGGTGACTTTGCGGGTCGCGAAGGGCGTGGCGGGGGCGCTGCTGGTGGCCAGCAGCCGTGATCGGGTGGGTCTGGTGAAGGTCGGTCCTTGAGCGTCCCCTGCCGGCGCGGGGTGAGAACGACCAGGCGGTGATGGTTTCGAGAACAGGGGAGCAGATGGTGGCGGCACGGGCGGCAGCCGGGCAGGTCGACTTCGCGGCGGTGCAGGCTCTACGGTCGCAGGTGGCGGAGCGGTTGACGGCTCAGCGCAGTGCCCGGGTGCGGGAGGGGTTCGCGCCGCTGTCGGATGCGGATGAGCAGCGGCTGGCGCAGTCGTTGATCGCCTCGGCGGTGGATGCGCTGGCGTCGGCTCAGGCCGCGCACGATGCCACGGTGCCGGACGGTGCGCTGGATGGGCGGCTGGCGGCGGCGGTCGAGGCGGCGATGTTTGGCGCGGGCCCGTTGCAGGCGCTGCTGGAGGATCCCGATGTCGAGAACGTCGACATCAATGGGGTCGACGAGATGTGGGTGACGTACGCGTCCGGGGAACGGGTGCGCCTGGCCGTACCGGTGGAGTCGGACGCCGATCTGATCGACGTGCTGCGGGGGCTGGCCTCGCATGTGGGGGCGGTGGCCCGGCCGTGGTCGACGGTGCATCCGCAGCTGGATCTGGGATTGCCGGGTGGGGTGAGGATTTCGGGTCTACTGGCGGCGTCGGCGCGTCCGCAGGTGTCGATACGCCGCGATCGCCTCGGCCCGCAGGCTTTCCTGGACGAGGTGCCGCGGCGTTACGGCGAGGGACTGTCGCTGGTGGAGCTGGGGACCCTGGACCGGCAGTGCGCGGCGTTCCTGGCCGCTGCGGTGCGGGCCAAGGCCAACATCGTGATCGCGGGGGCGACGAACGCCGGCAAGACGACGTTGCTGCGGGCTCTGGTGAACGTGATCCCGCCGCAGGAGCGGTTGATCACGATTGAGCAGGCCCTGGAGCTGCGGCTGGGACGCGACAGCGATCTGCACGCCAACGTCGTTGAACTGGAGACGGTGCTGCCGTCACCGGAGGGCCTGGGTGGCCTGGACGGGGCGGACCTGGTGCGCCGTTCCAAGCGGATGAACCCCGATCGGCTGATCTTCGGTGAGGTGCTGCACGGGCCGGAGGCGCGGGCGATGCTGGAGGCCATGTTGCAGGGCGGCGACGGGTCGATGTCCACGATCCATTCCCGCGACGCCTACGGTGCGGTCGCTCGTCTGGTCATCGGCCTGGGCAGCCTGCGGGAGCCGGTGCAGCCGGTGACGGCGGCGGCGCTGATCGGTCAGGCGGTCGACTTCATCGTCCACATCGCCAAGACCGGCGACGGACGCCGCGTCATCACGGAGATCATCGAGGTTTCCGGCCATCAGGGCGAGATTGTTTCCAGCGCGAAGATTTTCGCCACCCCTACGGTGAGCGCTCTGGATCCGGCGATGTCGGTACCCGACGCGATGCCGGCAACGGCCGGGGTCGAATCCCTGCTGGAGGCGGCGGGCCGGCAGGAGGAGAACGCGCCGGCGCTGACGGCGCGCCGGGACTCGCGGATCCCGATCCGCCGGGCGGACCTGCTGGCCCAGCACGGCTACACCGATCAGCTCGGGGAATGGCTGAACACGACCGAGCCCCAGCGGCGGCGTCCGCGCGATCGTGGCAGATCGCCGTTACCGGGATCGGCTGCCGCGCTCAGGCAGCACATCCAGTCGCAGACAGGCGGGCCGGATCTGCCCGGTGCCGATGGGCAGATCGGCCCGCGGCGGGGGGTCGGGCAGGCTGCCGGGCAGGTCCCGTCGGCGGGCGGAGCGGTGGCCGGGGCGAGTGATCCGGCCGGTATCCCGGATCTGGGGATGGATTTTCCTGCCGGCCCTGATGTTCCGGTGGCGCAGCAGGCCGCTGCGGCTGAGGCTGTGCGTGGCGACGAAGCAAGGGACGGGGCCTGGCATCAGGTCATCTTGCCCGAGGACCGGGAGGGTCCTCGGGCGCCGCGGCCACCGCGTGAGCCTGCCGCCTCGTTCGTCCTGGCTCACACTCCCGAACCGGACCCCGATGAGCCGGCCGCGCCTGCCGGGGCGGTGCCCGCCCATGCCGGGCCTCAGGACGCGAGCTGGGAGGCGGCACGTTCCGGGCCCATCATCGATCTTCAGGCCCGGCGCCGTGAGAGCCCAGCTGTCATGCCCGCCGATGACCGCATGCCCTTGGATGCCCCGGGGCAGGTTCCGGTGTCGGGTAGCAGTTCACCGGCGTCGAGTCGGCGCCAGGCTCTCGTTCGGGAACGCTCCGGAACGCCCAGCCTCTCGCCGTCCGGCGGCAGCGACGCGCGGCCTGGGGCCAGAACGGATGAGCGCCCGCGCGGTGCCGTGCAGCTTGCCGTGGCCGATGAGCGCGCTGGCGTGGGCGAGGACATGGACCAGGGTGATGTCGGCCGGCAGCCGGAGTGGAAGCGGATCGGGCCGCCCACGTCCTCGCGGATCCCGGTGATCGGTGAAGGGCGGGATCGGTGGTGAGAGTCGCACTGGTGGCCGGGGTCAGCGTCCTGTCGGCGGTCTTGATCGTGGCCGCCGTGAGCATGCTTGTCCTGGAGCTGCGCGGGTATGCGGTGGACGAGCCGGTCGGGCAGCGGTCGGCGGGACGAGGCCACGGCCCGAGCTCCGGGGCCGGTGACGGGTTCGGGACAGCAACGAAAGAGACTGTTCGGCTGGCCTTTTTGGGGACGCTGTGGGGTCGCGTGGTGGTGGCGGCCGTGGTGACGGCGCTGGCCTGGTGGGGGACGGGCTGGCCGGTCGCGGCTGCCTCGTGCGCGCTGGGCGTGCTGGCCTGGCCGGTATTCGTCAAGGGACGCCGCCGCGAGCGCGGGGAGATCGCGGTGCTGGAGGCGGTGGTGGTGTGGACGCAGAGTCTGCGGGACACCGTGGCCGGTGGGGCGAGCCTGGAGCAGGCGATCGGGGTGAGCGTGGATCAGGCGCCGTCCGTGCTGCGGGAGCCGTTGGAGCAGGTGCGTTCACGCATGCTGGTGCGTCATCCGCTGGAGGTGGCGCTGACGCCGTTGCAGGAGCTTCAGGGGGCCGATTTCGTGGTGGCCGCGCTGATGCTCGCGGCGCGGCGGCGTGGTGACCGGCTGTCGGATGTGCTGTCGGGGATGGTGGCGACCAGCGCGCAGGAGGTGGCCCAGCGGCGTCAGGTCCTGGCAGCCCGGGCCGGTATTCAGCGCAGTGTCCACATCATCATGGTGGTGACCGTGGCGATCCTGGCGTGGATGGCGACCGTCGGGGACGCCTACATGCGCCCTTACGACACGCTGGCCGGGCAGGTCGTGCTGGCGTGCGTGATTGCTCTCATTGCAGCAGGTTTCGTGTGGCTGGCTCGGCTGAACTCCTCGGCTGCCGGGGCGCGGTTCTTCGTCTCGGGTACCGCGGGTGCCTCGGGCAGGTCTGCGGCGGAGAATCGGGCGGTGGCCGGCCTGGCCCAGCATCCGGCTGCCGCACCGGCAGCACCGTCCGGGGTCCGTGCGGGTGCCAGGGCATTCGAGGGCGCCACCGGTCCGATGCCGCTGGCCGGACCGGCAGCGGCCAGGCCCCCGCGGGCACACGGGCAGGATCCGGGACGGGGGACCACATGGCGGTAGCGATGCTGGCGGTCCTGGCCGGTGTGGCGTTCAGCGCCCTGGCCACGGCGCTGTGGCCGCCCCGGCGTGCGCCACGGATACCAGAGGGATTGCCGTCGAACGGGTTACGGCGTCCAGGTGGCACATCGGGTCCGGGTGTGCCGGCGGGTGGGCCGGGGCAGAGCGTGCACCGCCTGGCGGGTGCGGTGGCTGCCGGCGGCGTGCGCGGGGTGGAACGTGTCAGGGATTCGCGGGTCGTGGCCTGGGCCGGTCGCCGGGGGCCGGGGTTGCGGGTGCAGGCGGCGGATCTGGCGGTCACCGGGCTGGAACCGGACGCCGTCCACGCGGTCAAGATCATCGTCGTGACCGGCTGCGCGATCCTGGCCGGTGGGGCAGGTCTGGTGTCGGTGCGGATGCTCGGGACCGGCGGGCAGGGCCTGCTGGTCGGGTTCGTCCTGGTGGCGGCGACGGTCGGCGCGTATCTGATACCGGACATGCTGGTGCGGGCCCAGGCACGTCGCCGCCGGGAGGAGTTCGTCCGGGCGTTGCCGGTGTGGTGCGATCTGGTTGCCCTGGAAATGGCCGGCGCCGCGGCGGCGCAGGAAGCGCTGGTGACGGCGGCCGAGGCCGGCACGACGTGGCCGATGCTGGTGCTGCGCGACACCTTGCACCGGGCGACCCGTGCCCGGCAGGGACACTGGCAGGCCCTGACCGACCTGGGGGAGCAGATCGCGGTCGGTGACCTGGCCGAGCTGGGCCGGCTGTCGCAACTGGTCAGTCATGAGGGCGCTCAGGTGCGTGACACTCTGATCGAACGTGCCGCCGCGATCCGGCGCCGGGAACTGGCTCAGGCTCTCGGCCAGGCCGGGCAACGCGACGAGTCCATGCGCCTGGCCGTCCTCGTCATCGCTGCCGGCGTCATTCTGCTGATGATCTACCCGGGGGCGATCGCCGTGGTCCGGTTATGAGCCGTCTGCGATCCGGAACCCGGACTCGGCCCGATGCCCGGGGCGCGGATCGGCGGCCCAGCCTCGGGAGCGACGCCGGACATGCGCAGCAGCGGACGCACGGTCCTCGCCGCGGGATCGTGTCGGCCCACACGCGCAGCGCGCCCGCGCGCGACAGTGCCCGCGCCGATCACGGCGCCAGCACCGTGGAGCTACTGGTGTGGTTCCCGGCCCTGCTGCTGATCGTGGCGATCGTCCTGCAAGTCTTCCAGGCCGTGTGGGCGCACGAAACCGCCCAGGCCGCAGCCCGCTACGGCGCCTACCAGGCGCGTTCGTACCAGGGCAGCGACGCCGACGGGCGCCGCGCGGCCGGCACCTACCTCGATCAGGTCGCCGGAACCCTCGTCCAGGACCCGGTGGTGACGGTTACTCGTACCGACAGCACGGTCACGGTCACCATCACCGCCACCGCGCGCCAGATGCCGCTGCCCGTGCTGCATCTGCGGGCTTTCACCGTCAGTGCCTCGGGCCCCATCGAGCAGTTCACGGCCGCCCGATGAACACCGGCATCACGCACATCAGACGAAACAGCTTGCTGGCATTCAGCTCTGGCCGTCCACGGACGGCAGCACTGGCAGGCAAACCCAGAAAACCGGGGACGTCGGACGACTCGGGGACCATCAGCGTGGAGATGGTGATCCTGGCCGTCGTCATCGTGCTCGCACTGTGCCTGGGCAGCGGCGCCGGGATCCTGGTCCTGGCCGACGGGCGCGTCAGCGCCGCCGCAGCGGCCGCGGCCCGCGCCGCCAGCCAGCAGTCCCGGCCACAGGCGGCCGACACCGCCGCCCGCCAGGCCGCCGCAGCCACCCTGGACCAGGCCGGCACCACCTGCACCCCCGACGTCCGGGTCGACACCAGCCACTTCGAGCCCGGCGGGGTCGTCGAGGTCAGCGTCCGCTGCCGTGTCGAGCTGGCCGGGCTCGCCCTGGCTGGGTTCCCCGCCCACCGCGACCTGCACGCCACCGCCCGCGCGCCCCTGGAACAGCACCGCTCCTACGGGAGCACCTCATGAAGCCCACCACCGTCCCTGCCCCACGCGCCACCACCTGCCGGCGATCACCCCAGGGCGACGATCGCGGCCAGGCCAGCATTTTCATGCTCTTCGTGGTGGCGGTGGCCTTCACCCTGACCGCGTTCTTCGTCGACGTCAGCAGGTCCCTGAACGCCCACGGCGCCTCCCTCGACATCGCCGCCCAAGCCGCGCGGGCCGCCGCCGACCAGGTCACCCAGGCGTCCCTGCGCACCGGCGACCCGGCCGCACTACGCATCGACGCCCAGGCCGCCCGCAAGGCCGGGCAGGCCTGGCTGACCCACGCCGGCGCCACCGGCACCGTCCAGGTCGACCAGGACGGCACCGCCGTGACCGTGACCGCCCGCATCCCCTGCCAGGCCACCTTGCTGACCGCCTTCGGGTACGGCGGCCTGTCCCGGCCCGCGACCGCGCACGCCACCTTGCTGTACGGCACCCCCGGCAGCGCAGGCCAGCCACTGGCCCCCTGAACACCCGCGCCGCACCACGAAGAACCATCCGTGAAACCGTCCCGTGCGAACAGGAGCGAGATGACACCGGCCAGGCTGTACATCCGGGCGATCACGACGTCCGCCGCACTGGCCGTCATCCTGTTCGGCGTCCCCCTGCTCCTGAGCGCCGCCGTCGGCAACCCGCTACCGGACCTCGACGCCCTGCGCGTCGGCGACCTGTCGATGGACGTCCTGATCGACCTGAGCGCCAGCGCGACCTGGGCCGGCTGGGCCTACTTCGTGCTCCTGATCGTCGTCGAGACCCGAGCCCAGATACGGCACCGGCCCTCACCCGTGATGCCGGGCCTGCCGAACGGACCCAACCTCATCCAGACCCTGGTGGCGGCAGCCCTGCTGACCACACCCGGCGTGGCCGTCCCCGCCGTGGCCCTGGCCGCACCACACCCAGCCCCACCCGACCTGGGCACCCGCGCAGCCGCCACCAGCGCCCCGATCACGCTCGTGCACGCCAAAGCCCCCATCTCGCACGGCGCCGATCAGGCGCCGTCCCCGCACGAACACGAAACAACCGACCGACGCGACGACTTCGTCGTCGGCATGGGAGCAGGGATCGGGCTGAGCCTGATCGCCGCGACCCTCTCCTCGATCATCCGCCGCCGACGCCACCACCAGGCCATCGCCCGCCGCCCCGGCCACCTCCCAGCCCTGGTGCCACCCGGCATCGCGCAGACGGAACAGAGGCTGCGCGACGGATCCCGCGTCGCCGAAGCCCTACGCGAGCACCTGCACCGGACGCTGGCCGACCTGCACCACGCTCTGTCCGCCCAAAACGAGCCACCAGTAAGCATTCTGGCGGTCCGTGTCGACTACGCGAGCCTCGACATGATCATCACCGAACCCGACCGGAAACCACCACAGCCCTGGCACCAAGACACCCAGACCGGCACCTGGACCCTCCACACCCCGCTGTGGGCCACCACCGACACCAGCAACGACACCAACCTCGCCGCCGAGGATGAGGACGCCGCCCCGCACAGCACACATCGCACCACCGAACAATGGACCTGGATCGGCACCAGCACCACCCACACTCCCGGGCGCCGTCCCAGCCCCGAACACGACGACGTATGGCTCCTGAACCTCAACGCCATCCATGCCCTGCGCGTCATCGGCCCCGCCGACACCGCCACCCACCTGGTCCGCGCCATGATCCTGTCCCAGGACCCCACCGGCACCCGGACAGAAATTCACTCCGCGACACAGGAACTCACGGAGCTGAGCGCCCTCACCCACCGTGCCACGGCCGCAGCGGCCACGAACGATCCCGCCACGCCAGCGACCCTGCGCATCCTCGACCAGATCCACCCGGCCACCAGCCCCGCGCCACCAGCAGCACCCGCTCACCCAACACAGCTCATCCTGACCAGCGACCTGGCCTCCGCCCGGCCCGACGAAGTCCGCCTCGTCGTGGACGCCACCGGCCTGCTGCACACCAGCATCACCGGCACACCCCTGACCGCCGCCGGCCTCAGCGACCAGGCCCTGCACCCCATCCGCCCCGCCCTCGAAGAAGCCAACGCCCCCGCCACCCGCACACCACCCCCACACACCCCCGAGACCAGCACCAGCCCGCAGAACCCGACCATCGACGTCCTCGGCACCCCCATCCCCACACCACCCGACCCACCCGCCTCGGCACCCTCCGCGCAGGTCTCGCTGCTGCACACCCACACCCGCACCCAGATCACCGCGGCCACCGGCATCACCGGCCACGACCAGGACACCATCGCCCCACCCCTGACCCCCACCCAGCAACAAGCCCTCGACACCGACCCCGGCCTGGACCACGACCTGCACCTGTGGCACAGCCAGAACTGCCCCCGCCCCCGCCTGAGCCTGCTCGGCCCCATCCACGTCCGCGCCAACGGAAACCTGCCACCACGCGGACACCGCATCCCCTGGTGGACCGAAATCGTCGTCCTGCTCTCCGCCCACCCCGAAGGCCTGTCCTACGACCAGCTCGCCGAACTCCTGTGGCCCGACGACGCCCTCAACAAAGCCGCCGGCAACCAACCCCGCCAAGCCATCAGCGCCGTGCGCCGCTGGCTCGGCACCGACCCCGACACCGGCGCCCACTACCTACCCGAAGGCCGGCCCGGCACCTCCCAGCGCACCACCCACCGCATCGACGGACTCCTCACCGACGCCGACCTCGCCCGCCGCCTGCGCACCCGAGCCATCGCCCGCGGCCCCGCCGCCA
Organism: Kineosporia corallincola; assembly: GCF_018499875.1. Lineage (GTDB taxonomy): Bacteria > Actinomycetota > Actinomycetes > Actinomycetales > Kineosporiaceae > Kineosporia > Kineosporia corallincola. Next base: position 25,531 of record NZ_JAHBAY010000025.1, read on the forward strand.
TCCCCGACCTCGAAACCGCCCTCACCCTCGTCACCGGCCGCATCCTCGACGGACGCCGCCGCAACGGCTACGACTGGCTCACCCTCACCCCGCTGCACAGCGACCTGACCGCCCTGATCACCGACACCGCCCACACCCTCGCCGCACACTGGCTCACCGCACACCAACCCGACCGCGCCGAAAAAGCCTCCCGCATCGCCATCCTCGCCGGCAGCAACGACGACATCACCCACCTCGACCTCATCGCCGCCGCCACGGCCCGCGAACACCACACCGAAGCCGACTGGTGGCTCCAGCGCCTGATCACCGCCCACGACGGCGACATCGAAGAAGACCTACCGCCCGCAACTCTCGCGCGGCTTCAGCACCTTCGGCGTTCAGCCCGGCGCCGAGCGCAGCGACCGGACTGAAAGCCGGCCGCCGCGCTCTCGTGATCATTGACCCGGTACCAAAGATGAGCCAGTGCGCCGGCACTTCACCGACCGCTTCGCCCCGCGGCAGTGGGCCGCCTGCACGCGCGGATCATGACCGATACCGAGAATGAGTGCCAGCAGGCCCGAAGAGGGCGGCACTGGGCCTGGCGGCATCTGGTCGAGCGGGTCTGCGGGGCCGAAGTCGGGAACAAACCGTGACGGCGTTCTTCATCTCTCCGCACCCGGCGTCACGCCGATCGCGTGGCAGGACGAGATCGAAGCCCGCTCCACGTCGGCACACTTGGGCGATCATCCCAGGATCTTGCACGCGCTGATCGTTGTGCCGGGAGGACTGTCCGGCTAGCCGGACAGTCCCCGGGAGACCGTCACTGTCGGACATGTCCTACTCATGTCCGCGAATCACTCAAGATCGGCAGATCAGGCCGGACCGCGTTACACCCTTCTCAGGACAGTCCCTCGCCCGGCCCGCCGCGAACGCCGCCGGCATCATCACCCCGCTCTGCTCGGCGCGGGCCCACCACGCCCGCGCCCGCCCGAGCAGCGTTCGCCTCGGCCAGCATCCGCTCGTCCAGACCGTTCAGGACCCGCCAGGCCGTCACCCCGGACGCCACCGGCCCATGCAGTCCAGGCTGCGCGGCCAGGCCGGCGATGTCACTGATCGCCTCACCGCCGTCGGCCAGCATCAGCGCCAGATCGGTCAGGACCTGCCCCGGATCATGCGCGCGAGGATCTGACCTGCGGATACGCAAACCGTCGGCTGCTTCCGAGAGACCAGCCCGCAGCCCGGTCCGCTCGGCCAGTTCCCGCAACAGCGACATCCCGGCATGACTGACCACACCCGTTCCGTCAGTCGTGACCATCGTCTACCCGCCCACGCTACGATTCACCCTGAGAGTGCCTTCCGGTCGCGCACCTGATCCCTCGACAAGATCAGAAATGCAGTACCGGACAGGCACTCTCACTTGTTTGCCGAACTTGGGCCCTCAGCTAGCGAAATCCTCGGGCTGGTGCGAGATCTCGTCGAAGCATGCTTCGATATCGCCCTCGACCACCGGAGGCCGACAATCAATGAGGGGGGTCTTGAATGAAAGGTTGATATGTCCCGACGAGACTTTTTCCCTGCCTATGCCCTTGGATCCAGTGCCGTGACCATGGCTTGGCTTGACCAGGAAGAGTCAGCTCGATGGCTATCGCCCAAAGCGCACTCCTCACCGTGACACAGGACATCAGGAGACGACGGATCGTCGCACGCAAGATCAAATCGTCATAGTCGTTCATATCAAATTGCACGAGCTCAGTGAATGGTCCAAGCGATACATCAAAAACAGAACCGAAGAGGAACGTCAGAGGAGCAACGTTCTCCATTTCGAGATGGTACACGGGGAAGATGCCAAGATAGGCATCATCCTCGCGAAAGGAGGCATTCTCACGTATCGGCGTCTCGCCCAGGGCAATCAGTTCATCGTTGAAGATACGCAGGATCGCCTCGGACGCTTTTCGTTCGGCCTCGCTCATACGCCTAGAGTCCCCTCAGCGTCCTGATCGTACTCAGGATCGGGTTGGCCACATTGTTGGGAACATGAATAGCCGGAATATGTCCGTGATATAGAGCCTGGTTAGGCTTTTCCGGGTTGACGCCGACCCCAATCCTAATCTCCCAGCCGCCACCCTTGTTGGGCCCGGCGGACCAACCCAACTTAAGACGGGAGCCAGGCCTGTTCAAGAAGCCAGGCGCACCTCTCGCGAATTTATGCCCCAAGGCTGGCGAATCAACGCCGATCCATCGGTTGGTGAAAGCTCTTTCTGACCAACTTACCGCGGGCTTAGCGATCTCGCTGCCCGATCGCCCGAGGATGGCTTTCTCTCCAGCGCCTGTCAGAAGGCTACCGGCCAGACCGCTCCCGTAGGCGACCCGGGCCCATGCGCTCGACGAGTCCACAGTGCAGCTGGCCCCGGGGCTGATGAAGTTGGCGATGTCGTCGGTGAGTCCTCCGGTTGCTCCCCGTCCTACGTTGACAGCAGAGGTGGCCGCCGATTTTCCGAGGTCGCTCATTGCTCCCCCGCATTGCCAGAGCCACCAGTTGCAAAGGCCTGTGGGATCTCCGTACTGGAGCGGGTTGCCACTCACGTAGCCGTAGGGGCTGTTCGTGATTTGTTCGAGTGGGTCTCGCGTCAACAGGGAACCGGTGGCGGGGTCGTAGTCGCGGGCTCGCAGGTAAGTGAATCCTGTGTCAGTGTCACGGTATTCGCCAGCGTATTTGAACGGGGTCTGACCGACGCCAGTGGATCGTGTGATAGCGCCGTACGGGTCGTATGTCCAGGTGCCGGTGCGGGTTCCGGTGGCGTCCGTAGTTGCGACGGTGGAGCCGTTGACGTCGGCCTGGAGGTAGGTAATGGCTCCGGTGGTGGTGCTGATCTGGGCGTAAGGGCTGGAGGCGTTGCCGTACAGGTAGTAGCTGTCGCCGTCTTCCAGCATCAGGGGCAGGCTGGCGCTGGTGTCCCACAGGTAGGTGCTGGTGGTGGTCTGGGCGGCGGCGGTGCGGGTTTTGCTGGCGCGCAGCCCGTCTCCGTCGTATGTGTACGCCAGGCTCAGGCCAGCGACTGCAGTGTCGGTGTAGCTGGTGAGCTTGTCGTCGGCGTTGTACCCGTAGGTCTTGGTCGTGCTGGTCGAACCGGTGGTGGTGACGGTCTTGGTGCGCTGGCCCAGGTCGTTGTATGTGTACGTACCGCTGCTGGCGGCCGTGGTGCCGGTGGCGGGGGTGGTGGAGGTGGTCAGCTGGCCGGCGGCGTCGAGGGTGTAGCTGGTGCCGAGGTTGGTGGTCAGGCGGTTGGCCGCGTCGAAGGTGATGGTTCCCGTGCCCGGACTGCTGCTGGCGCTCGTGATTGCGCTGAGGCGGGATCGGGAGTCCCAGGTGTAGGCGTGATCGACAGGGTTGGCCGGGTCGGTGACATCGCGGGTGTCGGTGAGTAGGCCGGTGTTGTCGTAGGTGTAGCGCAGGTCCACCACCATGCTCGGACTGCTGGACGTTCCGCCGGTGTTGCTAGTGCTGGTGATGGCAGTGGTCAGGCCGGAGGCGTCGTAGCCGTAACTGGTCGTCACGCCGTTGGGCAGGGCGGTGGCCTTGAGAGTGTCGTTGATGTTGTAGGTGTAGGTGGTGGTGCGGTTGGCCCAGTCAGTGACGCTGGTCATCCGATCGGCATCGTCGTAGCCGTAGGTGAGGGTGTGGCCGGTGCCGGGGTAGATGACGGTGGTGCGACGGCCGGCGGCGTCATAGGTGTAGGTGAGAGTGGTTGCGGAAGGCCCGGTTCCGTGGATAGTGCCGGTGAGCTGGCCGCGGGTGTTGTACGTGTAGCTGGTGGTTCCGGTGTCGTCGCTCATGGAGACGCGGCGGCCGGTGGCGTCGTAGGTGTAGCCGACGTCGGGCGTGCCGGTGGGGTAGTCGATCCCGGTGACCTGGCCGTCGGCGTCGTAACTGGTGGTGGTGACGCTGTGGTCGGGCTTGGTCGTTGTGATCTGGTTGCCGTCGGCGTCGTAGGTCAGGCTCGTTACCCGGCCGAGGGGGTCGGTGACGGTGGTGGCGCGGCCTGCGTCGTCGCGGGTGTAGGTGGTGGTGCCTTTGACACCGTCGGTGGAGGTCAGGATGTTACCGACATGGTCGTAGGTCCATTTCTGGGTGACCGACAGGGTTCCGGACTGCTGCTGCGCGGTGGTGCCCTCCGCGGTCTGGGTGCGCCGACCGAGGCTGTCGTAGCTGGTGGCGGTGACCCGGTTGGCGGCGTCGGTGCTGGCGGTGACCCGACCCAGGGCGTCATAGGTGCTGGTGACGGTCCGGTTCTCGGGGGTGGTGACTCTGACGGCCTGGTGGTCCGCGTCGTAGGTGGTCGTGGTGGTGTGCCCGCTTGCGTCGGTGACGGTGGTCTGGTCGCCGGCGGTGTTGTACCCGTAGTGGGTGCTGTGACTGAGAGCGTCGGTGGTTGCGGTGGGGCGGTTGAGGCCGTCGTAGGTGGTCGTGGTGGTGTGGCCGAGGGCGTCGGTGCTGGTGACCTGGTTACCGTCGCCGTCGTAGGTGGCCGTCGACTGGATCGCACCGTTGAGGGTGACCTGGGTCGGCTGGTCGTTCTCGTTGTACGTGGTGGTGGTCTGGCGGTTCTCGGCGTCGGTGACGTCGGTGGTGTTGCCGTTGTTGTCGTACAGGTACCGGGTCTGGTGCCCCAAGGCGTCGGTGACCGTGCCCGGCTGCCCCCCGGTGGTGAAGTTGCTGTAGGTGATGGTATGCCCGCCCGGGGTGGTCACACTCGTCTGCCACCCGACCGTGTTGTGCGTGGTCGTGGTGGTCCGGCCGCTGGGATCTGTGACGGTGGCCTGGTCACCGTCGGCGTCGTAGGTGAACGTCGTGGTCTTGCCGTCGGCGTCTGTGGTCGAGGTCAGGTCCCCCGGGTGCGCGGAGTCACCGTAGGTGTAGGTGCTGGAGATCACCGTCGAACCAGCAGAGCCGCCGGATGTGCCGGTGAGGGGACGCGAGACGCTCAGGAGGCGGCCCGCACTGTCGTAGGTACTGGTCGTGGTGAAGCCGGAGGCGTCGGTGACGGCGAGGGGCAGGTTCAGCGCGTTGTAGGTGGTGCGGGTGACGTGCCCGAGGGCGTCGGTGGCGCTGGTCTGGTTGCCGCGCTCGTCGTAGGTGTAGGTGGTGGTGTTGCCGGCGTTGTCGGTGACCGAGGCCATCGCGTTGGTGGCCGGGTCGTAGGTGAACGTCTGAGTCGAGGCGTCGGGGGTGCCGGCGGCCCTGGTGGTGGCGGTGCGGCGCCCACTTTCGTAGGTGTAGCTGTCCTTCGTGCCGGTGGGCCGGGTGATAGTGGTGATGTGGTCGCCGTTGGCGTTGGTGGTGCCGTAGTCGAAGGTCGTGGTCTTCCCGCGCCGGTCGGTCTGCGCGCTCACCTTCCCGTCGGTGTAGACGGTGGTCGTGGTGTTGCCACGGGGGTCGGTCATGCCGGTCAGCAGGTGGGCGCTGTCGTAGGCCATGGTCCAGTGGCCGCCAGCCAGGTTTGTGACCGAGGCCAGGTTTCCGGCGGAGTCGTAGGTGTAGGTCAGGACCCGGTTGGCGGGGTCGGTGATGGTCTGGATCCGGTTGCTGGCGTCGTAGGTGTAGGTCAGGGTTCGCCCGGCCGGGTCGGTGACTGTGGTCAGCCGGCCTGAGCTGTCGTAGGCCAGGGCGGTGCGGTAGCCGTTGAGGTCGGTGATGGCGGTCAGGCGGCCGCCGTCGTCGAAGGTGTACGTGGTGCGCTGGTCGATGGTCAGGGTCCAGGTGCCGTCGCTGTTGCGGACGAGCGTGGACAGTACGCCGGGTGCGGAGGTGTAGGGGCCGGTGGGCAGGCCGTTCGTGCCGAGCGGCGCGTTGCCGGCCGGGGGGAGGAAGGTAGCTTCGGAGCCGTTGTCCTGGCGGATGGCGACCCAGCCGGCTTGGGGGCCGTTGCTGGTGTCGACGGTCAGCTTCCAGTTGTAGGAGTCGTTCCAGCCGTAGCCCATACGGCCGTTGGTGGTCGCGCGGCGGGTGTCGTAGGTGCGTGCGAGCTGCAGCGGAATGCCGCGGCCGGGGATCAGCAGGTCCGTCGTGGTGTCCCACTGTGCGCCGGTGTCGAGGTCGACCGGGGAGCCGACCGAGCAGGAGCAGTCGGTGTTGACGGAGGGGTTGCTACCGCCGACGGCCTGGGCCGGTGTGGGAGGCAGGGGTGGGGTGTAGCGGAGTTTGAAGATCCGGGTCCCGGACTTGCTGCTCAGGTACAGGTTCGAGCCGTCGGCGTCCAGGCCGTTGATCTGCAAGGGGGTGGTGCTGGAGGTTCCGCCGGGGACGGGGATGGCCAGGTCGGCTCCGGTGGGGGCCAGGATGCGGGTGAAGTCCCCGGTGGTCTTGTTCCAGCGTCCGAGTCCGTTGACGGTCGAGACACCGACGTTGCCGGTTTCGGCGTGATAGGAGACGTTCTGCCAGGCGTACTGCCCGTAAAGGTAGGAGCCGGCGACGACCAGGGCAGAGGTGTCGGCGCCTGTGGTGTACCCGGTGTAGAAGGTGGTGGTGCCGCCATTGGCGGCGTCGATCTTCAGGATCGCCTGCTTGCCGTTCAGGCTGGTGATGCCTGCCCACAGCCCGGTGGAGTCACCGGCCAGGGCATAGACCCGCGTGTCGCTCATGCCGGTCGGCGGGGCGATGGTGGTGAGGGTGACGGGAATCTGGTTGATGGGGTCGATACGCTGCAGCAGGGCGTTGCTGCTCCCAGTCGGGGACGAGGCGACGTACACGGCGCCATCCGGGCCGACCGTCACGGCGGTCGCGTTCGGGACAGCGGCCAGGGTGGACACGGTTCCGGTGCTGAGGTTCATCCGCCGCACCAGGGTCCTGAGCAGGGTCGGGTTGTTCCACGTGTCGTTCTGGTAGCAGTCCGAGACCCAGTACAGGAAGGACCCGTCGTCGGTGATCTGCCCCGTCAGCAGGGAACCGGTTGCGGTGGCGGGGTTGACGGTGTCGTCGCAGCGGAGGCTGGTGTTGCCGGTCCAGACGGTCGTGACCGCCCCGGTGGACATGCGGATCTTCCGCATCCGGTTGTTGGCGAAGAAGTATCCGTAGCCGTCGACGATGTGCAGGCCGGCCGGCTGGTTCATGCCCGCGTCCGTGCCGGTGCCGTCCGCCAGGTCGCCGGAGTCCGATCCGGCGAAGCTGGAGATAGCAGCCGGCGAGACCGAGGCACTGTCACGGGCAGGGGGATTCGACGGCAGGGGCGTGCCTTGTGCGAGTTTCCGGATGACTCTGCTGCTGGCGTCGGTGACGTAGATGCCGTCGTCGGTGACATCGATGCCGGTGATCGTGCCGAGCAGGGCCGAGGCTCCGGTGTCGTCGCGGTATCCCTGCAGGTCGGTGCCGGCGATCGTCGACCAGGTGCCGTCGGTCTTGGCCAGGCGGGCGATCTGCACGTTGCTGTACCCGTTGCGGGTGCTCTCGGAAAAGATGCCGCTGGAGCCGTAGAGGTAGTCACCGGCCGAGACCAGGGTGTCCCCGGTCAGGGCCGCACTCGTGTCGTTCCTGATCGACCCCAGCAGAACCGTGGCGGCCCCAGTTGTAGGGGCGATCTTGATGACCCTGGCGTCGCTGCTGCCGGCCGAGCTGGCTATGCTAGCCCACAGACTGGTGGCATCGCTGGTCAGGGCACCGATCCGGGCACCGCTCATACCGTTGAGTGGCTGGATGGTGGCCACGGTCGTGAGGGTCTGGTTGACGGTGTCGATCTTCTGCAGCAGCGTGTTGGTGCTGCCGGACGGCTGGGACGCCACGTAGAGGAGGTTGCCCGGGCCCATCGTCAGGGCTGTCGCACCAGGCACGGCGGCAACGGTCGAGACGGTGCCGGTGTCCAGGTTCATGCGCCGGACCAGGGTCTTGAAAACGGTCGGGTTCCATGATGTGTCGCGCTGGTAGCAGTCCGAGACCCAGTACAGGAAGGCCCCGTCGTCGCTCATCTGACCCTTGGCCAGAGAGCCGCTCGCGGTCGCGGGGTCCTGGCTATCGTCACACAGCACATTCGCGGCGCGGGTCCATACGGTCGTCACGGCCCCGGTCGACATGTTCACCTTGCGCAGGCGCCCGGCATCGAAGAAGTACCCGAAGCCGTCGACCACATGCAGGCCCAGAGGGTTGGACAGAGTGGCATTGCTGCTCGAACCGTCGTCGGATCCCTGGGTGCCTGACCCGGCGAAGGTCGTGACCTTGGCCGGTGAGATCGAGAGATTGGCGCGTGTCGGCGTGGTGACCGGCAGGGCGTTGCCCTGGACCAGTTTGCGAATCCGGTAGTTCCCCGAGTCCACGGCATAGATGGCGCTGCCGTCAACGTCCAGGCCCGTGATTTTCCCGAAAAGGGCTGTGCTGCCGTTGGCGTCGCGGTAGCCGTGAACATCGGTTCCGGCGATCGTGGACCATGACCCGTCAGACTTGGACAGGCGCGCTACCTGGACGTTTCGATCGCCGTTGCGGCTGCTGTCGGAGAAGATGCCGCTGGAGGCGTAGAGGTAGTCGCCGGCCGAGACCAGGGTGTCCCCGGTGAGCGCAGCCGTGGTGTCCTGACGTGCCGAGCCGGCAAGAACGGTCGTGGCCCAGGTGCTGGGGTCGATCTTGATGACCCGTACATCGGTGCTGCCGCTGGAGCTGCTGACGGTCGCCCACAGGCTGGTGGCATCGCTGGTCATCGCGTCCAGCAGGGCACCGCTCATACCGTCGATCGGCTGGATGGTGGTGACGGTCGTGAGGGTCTGGTTGACGGTGTCGATCTTCTGCAGCAGCGTCTTGGTGCTGCCGGACGGCTGGGACGCCACGTACAGCACGTTGCCTGGGCCCATCGTCACAGCCGTCGCGCCGGGCACCGCGGCAACGGTCGAGACCGTCCCGGTGCTCAGATCCATACGCCGGACCAGGGTCCTGAAGATCGTTGGGTTCCACCAGGTGTCACGCTGGTAGCAGTCCGAGACCCAGTACAGGAAGGTCCCGTCGTCGGTCATCTGGCCCTTGGCCAGAGAGCCGCTCGCGGTCGCGGGGTCCTGGCTGTCGTCACACAGCACATTCGCGCTGCGGGTCCACACGGTCGTGATGGCTCCGGTCGACATGTTCACCTTGCGCAGGCGCCCGGCGTCGAAGAAGTACCCGTACCCGTCGACCACGTGCAGACCGAGAGGGCTGGAGAGGGTGGCGTTGCTGCTCGAGCCGTCGTCCGACCCTTGCGTTCCTGAGCCGGCGAATGTCGAGACCTTGGCCGGTGAGACCGAAAGATTCGGACGTGTCGGTGTGGTCACCGGCAGTGCGGTTCCCTGCACCAGCTTACGGATACGGTGATCACCTGCATCGGTGACGTAGAGGGCGTTGCCGTCGGTGTCGATGCTGCTGAGCGTGCCGAACAGGGCCGCGGCGCCGGTGCTGTCGCGGTATCCCTGAAGGTCCATTCCGGCGATGATTGTCCAGGCGCCGTTGGACTTGGTCAGTCGCGCGACCTGGACGTTACGGGAGCCGTTCTGGCTGCTGTCGGAGAAGACCCCGCTGGTGGCATAGAGGTAGTCGCCGGCCGAGAGCAGGGTGTCGCCGGACAGGGCGGTATTCGTGTTCGACCGGACCGAACCGGCCAGGAGCGTGGTCGTTCCGGTGCTGGGATCGATCTGGATGACCCGGGCATCGCTGCTGCTGGTGGAGCTTGCGACGGTGGCCCACAAGCGGGTGGCGTCACTGGTCAAGGCCCCGATCCGGGCGGCGCTCATCCCGTCCAGCGCATTGATGCTGGCCACCGTGGACAGCGTCTGGCTGACGGTGTCGACCTTCTGCAGCAGAGCACTGGTGCCCGAGTCCGGTGTGGGACCGGCGGCGACATACAGCGTGCCGCCCGGGCCCACGGTCACGGCCGTGGCGTACGGAGCATCAGAAACCTTCGTGACCGCACCGGAGGCGAGGTCCATGCTGCGCAGCATGCTGTGGCTCGGGTCGTTCCCACACAGCGAAACCCAGTACAAGAAAGCACCATCATCCACCAGCTGCCCGCCCGGGCCCATGGCCTGCGTGGGGTTGCTGGAGTCGGCGCAGGTCGTGCTGTCAGTGGCCGAGATAGTAGTCACCGCGCCGGACGCCATGTCGATCTTGCGCAGGCGGTTGTTGTCGAAGAAGTATCCGAACGCCCCGACGATGCGCAGCCCGTACGGGTTGTTCAGCATTGCCGTGCTCGCTGTCCCGTCGTCCGTGCCCTGGGCCCCTGATCCTGCGAAGGTGCTCACGGCCGCCGGTGAGATCGTCACTGTCGACCGCACGACCTGCCCAGCAGCAGCATGCGGGGCAGCAGAGACCGTCGCCGAATACGATCCCGTGCCAACGCTGTTGACCGCGGCCACACGAACGTCGTAGCTGGATCCATTGACCAGGGACGTGATCGTCGCCTTCGGCGAGGTGGACGCGGTGTGCGTGAACGTCGTCCAGGTTGAGGCCGAGGACAGCTTGTACTGGACCGCGTAGTCGGAGATGGCCGAGCCGCCGTCGCTGGCCGGGGCTGTCCAGGACAGCGTGAGCCGGCTGGGACCGGCATCCGCTGCCAGAGCCGCGGGCGCATCGGGAATCATCGCGGCCGGCGCACCGGTAGCTGAGGTCGAGTAGGCGCCCGTACCCTGGGCATTCACCGCGGCGACCCGAACGGTGTAGCTCGACCCGTTCGTCAGGCCGGTCAGTTTCGCCTTCAGGGTCGTGGACGGATCATGGGTAAACGTCGACCAGGAAGACGCGGAAGCCAGCTTGTACTGGACCACGTAGTCCGTGATCGCCGAACCGCCTGTACCTGTCGGAGCCGACCAGGTGACGTCCAGCGTCCCGTTACCGCCAGCCAGGTTCAGGCCGGTGGGCGTGTCCGGCGTCGTCTGCGGGGTCGCGGTCGCGGTCGCCGTGTAGGTTCCCGTCCCGACCGAGGTGACAGCTGCCACCCGAACGTCGTAGGCAGTTCCGTTCGACAAGCCCGTAACCGTGGCCTGCGTCGCCGTCGAGGCCGTGTGCGTGAACGTCGACCAGGAGGAAACACCCGAAGCCCGGTACTGGAGCGAGTAATCGGTGATCGCCGCGCCACCGTTATCCGCCGGAGCCTTCCAGGACGCCCCCATCTGCCCAGCACCGGGCGTCAACGCCAGAGCCGTCGGTGCACCCGCCGCCGCTTGCGGCGTGCCCGTCGCCGTAGACGAATAGGCGCTCGTCCCGGAGGAGTTGACCGCAGCCACCCGAACGTCATACGACGAACCGTTCGTCAGCGGCTTCACCACGGCCGATGTGCTCGTCGAGGTACCGTCGGCGAACGTCGTCCACGACGATGCCGACACAAGCTTGTACTGGATCACGTAGTCACTGATCGCTGTCCCGCCCGAGCTGGCCGGAGCCGTCCACGACACATTCAGCTGCCCCGCACCGGACACAACACCGACCCCGGTGGGCGCGCCGGGAGCCGTGGCCGCCGGAGTAGCCGAAACCGTGGAGGAGTATGCGCCGGTCCCAGCTGAGTTCTTCGCCGCGACCTGGAACGTGTACGCGCTGCCGTTCGTCAGCCCCGTCACCGTCGCCGCCAGCGTGGTGGACGTGCCGTCGGCGAACGTGGACCAGGAACTGACGCTGCTGAGGCGGTACTGGACGATGTAGTCCGAGATCGCAGCGCCACCGGTGCTCGTTGGCGCCTTCCAGCGCAACCCGACCTGCGAAACTCCGCCCGTCCCGGTCAGACCCGTCGGAGCACCCGGAGCACTAGCCGCATAAGCAGCACCGGACACCGCCACGATCTGCCCCGCCATGACAGCCACGAGCGCCATCACCGCGATGACCACCCGCGCCCACAGAGCACGACGGCCATCCAGCACGATCAGCTTCCCACCCACGAACATCCTCCTAGGCACCCGCTAGCCCATCCGGCAGGAGCCACAGCAGAATGCAAGAAGGACCCGGCGAAACCTCAGCTCAATCACAGGATCCGCTCGCTAGGCGTAGCCGTCCCTAAGCCACCCGAGTGCTGCCCCAGCAAACTAAGACTGCACCTGGACGGCGGCTGCGTGATCCCCGCCACAGGCTCCGAAGCCGCCAGCAGATCCTCAGCCGGCAGCGCTTGGCGATCCTGAAGCTAACCCTGACTGTTCACCTAGCTACGTTCTAGCGGCCGAAACACGAAAAGTGCCCCTCTGAGCTGGAACGATCGTGTTTGCGAAGACAACCAGCAGCGGCCACGCGCCAGCACGACCTGCACGGCACCTGCACGCCATACAGACGCCGCGAGAACGGGGGACGCATGGGGCGCCTGACCGAAGATCCCGCCTTTCTAGCAACAACGTTCGTGGTCATCGACTTCGAGGCGACCACGCCCACGGGCTACCCGGCCCAGCCCATCGAGGTCGCCGCCCTGGCCCTGCGCCACCGCCACGGGGTCTGGACGGAAGCCGGGCGCAGCACCTCCCTGATCCGGCCCCCGGACTTCGCACCGGTCACCCCAGACGTCACCGCTCAGAACGGACTCACCCCACACCAGCTACGCGACGCCCCGCACCCGGCTCAGGCGTTCGCCACGCTGGACCAACGATTCGCCCCCGGCGCCCCATACCTCCTGGTGGCCCAGCACGCCGCCACCGAGGCCAACATCATCTACAACCAGCGCGAACATTGCCCCGGCTGGCCCACGTCGACCTGCTCGACACCATCCCGCTGGCCAAGCTGCTCATCCCCGGACTACCGAACTACAAGCTCGACACCCTGCTGGCCCACTTCGGCATCCCGCACCCCCTCGACCGCCACCGGGCCACGGCCGATGTCGTCGTCACCGCACAGGCCTTCCGTCACCTCATCGCCCTGGCTGACCAGAGCACCCGTCCTGGCGACCTCGCGAGCTTGGTGAAGATCGCCGGCCGCACGGCCCGATGCAACGTTCCCGTCCAGGACGAGCTCTTCGACGCCGGCCTCGGGGCGGGCAGCGCGGAGATCCACATCCGCTCAGCGAAAGGACAGCGTCAGCCATGACCAACGAACAGGCCGAAGTCACGCAGGTCCCGTTCTGGTTCGATCCACTGTGCCCCTGGGCCTGGATCACCTCGCGCTGGCTCCTGGAGGTCGAGCAGGTCCGGCCCGTCCGCGCACAGTGGCGGATCATGTCCCTGGCCTACCTCAACCTGGTCCAGCGCGAGGGCAAAGACCTCAGCCCGGACTACCGCAACCTGATGGAGAACGCCTAGGGATCCGTGCGCGTGTGCGCCGCGGCCGAGCAGCACAGCGGCCCAGAGGTCCTCGGCCCCTCTACACCGCGATCGGCACCCGGTTGCACAACCACCAACGCCGTGACGACCCCAGCGTCATCACCGAAGCCCTCACCGAGGCGGGCCTACCTGACTCGCTGAACCACAGCCGCCACCAGCACACAGTTCGACCAGCACATCAAGGACTCCCACGAGGAGGCCTTCAACGAGGTCAGCCTCGACGTCGGAACACCCGTCCTGCGCATCGCCGGCACCACCCTGTTCGGGCCCGTCATCACGCCCATGCCCCGAGGCGAGGACGCCGGACGCCTCCGAGACGGCCCGACCCTCGTCGCGGGCACCGACGGATTTCGAGCTCAAGCGCAGCCGGGACCGCAAACCGTCTTTCACCTGAACAGATCGGGTGGCACTCCGCAGCGTCGACCAGAGCCCGGCGCCCAGGAACGATCTACGCTGGTGCGCTGACCGCACGGGCAATGCGAGGTCCGACCAATCGCTCGGCCGCGGCCAGCGGATACCACGCTGCCCCGGGGGTCTGTTCTGGAACGAGGTTGGCCAGATCGCCTCGGGCGTATCCACGGCGGCCCTTAACATTGCGAAGGACGCCACTGCCTACGCCAATCCCTTCACGATGGCGAACCAAGCCATCAGCACTATCCAGTCAACCGCCAGCGCTTATCAGGAAGGCGGCGTAGGACTTGCCGTCAACCAATTCAACCCGGTCTACCAGGCCCTAGAACTCGGCTCGGCCACGTATGACCAATTCAAAGCGGGCTGCTACGAAGTCGGTGCCGAAAACCTCACCTACCTGAGCGCGGCAGTCACCTTGCGCGGGCGGGGGAAAGGGGTACATCCCAGAAGGACTGGGATCTACGTTTCCGAAACCAGCCGCGGAAACGTCTACGTTGGCCAAAGCAACAACGTCGACAGGCGACTTGAAGAACACGTTGAGGCCAACAAGTTCACACCCAATCAAGCGTCAGCGGCCGCCTTCTTCAGCGTCTCAGGAGGAAAGCTGCGCCGTGAGATCGCCGAGCAACGTATGATTGAACGGCTGGGAGGAGTGGAAAACCTAGAGAATGTCAACAACCCCATCGGCCCTCTTCGACGCCATCTCATGAAGCTGGTCCCCCGAAACAAGGACGGACTGTGACGAAAACCCGCGACGAAATCGCCAGGTACCAAAGTGAAGTAGGCCCACCCCTCGTAATCGACAGCCTCCCAATCAGGGATGTGCCCAGCTTCGAGGCAACTCAGAATGTCCAAGTTCTAACAATAATGGAAAATCCCACTCGATCGCTGGATTTCCTGGACCCGCTGGCTGAACGGATTCGTCAACTTGTCGTCACGAACATGGATATCCGTGATGTCTCGACCGTAGCCAAGTTCTCCGATCTGCGCTACTTAAGCCTTTTCATTGGCAAGATACGGAAAAATGGTGGGTTCGACGCCCAAAGACTACGGCTGCTGAAGACGTATGCCTTCCGATGGGAGGAAGGGATCGCAAACGTGGCCGAACTTCCTTCTCTCACATCACTCATGGTGGAGAGACCAAAACCACGACTCACCGACATCATTGAAGGCTCCCCCAACTTGAGAAATATTGACATAAGGACAGCCGGCAAGATTGAAAGTTTGACCTTTCCCTCCGGGTCAGAACTTGGAGACCTATCTATTTCCAAAGCCAAGCTTCCCGGCGGTCTTCATAACATTCCTTCCCATGGCTCGTTTAAACGCCTGACCTTGCAGTCCGTCGACAAGATGCCTCTGTCGACCTTCGAAAACCTTCCATCGTCCCTTGAGACGATTGTGCTCGAAGACGGTGGAGATATGGGCGAGGCTCAGTGGCTTCTCAACTTAGATGGACTGAAAAAGGTTCTCCTAATTGGCAATACCCGAATATCGAGCGCAACAGCATCGCAGCTCAAGGAAAAGATCCCGGAGTTCACTGCTCCTCAAGTGCGCAACCTGCTGGAGTAATACTGAGCCCTGTCATCCTGATCTTGATGCCTGACCCCGGCTCCAAGACGCGAAGAAACCCCTGGTAGCACGGGGATTGTCTAGATCATCCGCACCACCAGGGGCTCCACAAGCTTTCTCACCCATCGGGCATGGCTGTGTCCAGCCGCGCTCTGAATCTGTTGTCCGGAGCGGATCCGTCGGCGGTCTCAACCGGTCAGTGCATCACGTGTCATGATCGTCAGTCTTTGACTGGGTGATCTTGATGTGATGGGGCTGGAAAGTCGTGCGGGGCGTGGAGTTGTGCCAGGAAGAACGAGAAGAGATCTTCGCTGGTCTGGCGGCGGGCCGGACGTGCCGGGCGATCGGGGCCCGGATGGGCCGGGACGCCTCGGTCATCTCGCGGGAGGTCGCCCGTAACGGCGGGCGGGACGCCTACCGTCCCTCCCGGTCCCAGGCCACCCGCACCGCGGCTCTGGAACAGGCCCGCCGCGACCACCCCGAACGCTTCCGCACCAGTGGCCCGGTCCTGCCCAAGACTCTCCGTCTGCCCGAACAGGTTTGGATCAACAAACCCGAAGACCCTGAACCCCAAACCATTACGAAACCGACCGCAGCTTAACTCCTACTGGCCTCAATGCCTTGACACGTACCGGGAACCGCGGTTCGCACCACCACTCTGGACCGTACCCGCTTCGGTTGACACTGGGATAGCTGCCCCGAGAATTCGGGAGCTACGAGAATGGGATCGACCCGCAAGAGCTTTACCCCGGAATACAAGGCGGAGACAGCCACGGGGCTCCGGCGTGGAGCCGGCGTGGGTGAGGGCATGAGGTCTGGCCCGGCTCGACGATCACTGGAGTTCGGTGGCCCGACGAGCGGCAGGATCTGTTACTGTAACTGCACTTACTATAAATCCAGTTACGGTGGGAGCTTGCATGGAGTTGGCCCGACCCCAAGATCTGTTCGACCGGACCACCGAATGGTCGAACCTTGCAGCCTTCGCCGCGTCCCAGCAGCCTGGCCTGCGCCTGGCGATCGTCTCGGGGCGACGCCGCCAGGGTAAGAGTTTTCTCCTGCGCCGGTTGGCGCGCGCCGCTGGGGCTCTCTATCACCAGGCTCAGGAGGTAGAGCGTGTCCAGGCCCTTTCCCGGTTCGCCGACGATGTCGGCCTTGCTCTGGGAATCGGGCGGGGACAGTTGCGGTTCGGGGACTGGGAAACAGCGTTACGCACCGCGCTGGCCTACCCCGAGCGAGGCTCTGATGTGGTGCCTGCCGCGGGAGCTTCCGGCGCCGGTCGGATCGTCGTCATCGACGAACTGCCTTATCTGCTGGCCCATTCGCCGGAGATCCCCAGCGTTCTCCAGGAGATCTACGACGAGTCCCACGATCTGGCGGGCTATCCGTCAGCTGCTGTCGTCATCTGCGGGTCGGCGTTGTCGGTGATGTCCGAGCTCCTGTCCGGTTCCAAGGCCATGAGGGGGCGAGCCCAGCTGGACATGACCCTCCGCCCCTTCGACTATCGGCTGGCTCGCGACTATTGGGGGATCGAGGATCCGTCGGTCGCTTTCCAGCTCGACGCCGTGCTGGGCGGAACGGCCGGATACAAACCGCTCATTGCCCCGACGCCGCCCTCGGATCTCGCTCAGATACCGGGATGGCTGGCCGCATCGGTTCTGAATCCGTCTCATGCGCTGTTCCAGGAGACCGACTATCTGCTGCGTGAGGATCCGCGCATCAGTGATCGTGGGCTGTACAACTCGATTCTTCTGTCCGTGGCGGCTGGAAACCACACCACCAAGGCAATCGGTGGAACCATCGGCCGCGATCACAACTCGATGCGTTACCCGCTTCAGGTGCTGGAGTCCGCCGGATTCCTGACCAAGGTCGAAGATCTCCTGACCCAGAAGCGCCCGCTCTACTACATCGCCGATCCGATCATCCGGTTCGGGCAGGTCGTGATCGAGCCGCATCGCGCTCAGCTGGAAGAGGGCGAAGCCGAAGCAGTCTGGGCCACAGCAGCCACGGCGTTCTCGTCCGGCGTGCTGGGGCCCCACTTCGAGCAACTTGCTCTCACCTGGACCGCCCGATACTCCGGCGACCGCTGGGGGCAGGAGATCGGCCGGACCGGTCCGGCCGTCGTCAACGACGCAGCCGGCCGGTCACAGCACCAGCTCGACGTCCTGGCCCTGGAGCGCAACAGTCAGCGCTTCGACACCAAGGCCCGGATCGTCATGCTCGGTGAGGCGAAATCAACGAACCGGAAACGGACTCCGGCCGACCTGGAACGCCTCGAACGTATCCGTGAGCTTCTCGTGGCCCGGGGATGGGACGCCGCGGCCGCACAGCTGGCTCTGTTCAGCCGGGAAGGTTTCGATCAGAACCTGGTGGACGTCACGGGTGAGCGCGCCGACGTGCACCTGATCGGTCTGGATGATCTCTACCGGAACGCATGAGGCACACGGCGCACGGCGGCCGCTCGCAGGCGGAACTGTGCTTGGACTCCAGGGACACCAGCGACTTACGTCACGCACCCAAGCACCACGCCAGCGACCTCAGGACGCGACCGTCCTACCCGGGGAAGAACACCCTCGTGCTCAGAGGCGGTGCTCCTGGTGCGCCGGTACCGGGACGCCGAAATGTTCACCGGGGTCGTGATGTCGCGGAAACAGAACGGATGCGAGGGGAACTGGAGACTCGTCGTGGCCTTGCCCGTAGTCTCACTGACCTGTGCGGTGGTCGGATTGACGAAGAAGGAGCTGTTACCGGGTCCGCTTTGGTGCTGATACGAAACAAGGCAAGATTGAGATCTATGGATCCTCCTTTACAACAATGCATTTGGAGATTCATGATCACGAAGTCGTGTGGGCAATCGTCGCTCTGATCGGCTGGACAACGTAACGGAGCCTGGCCCAAAGGCCAGACACGGCAACGCCACTTAGGAGACGGACGAGGCACTGTGACACGCCTCAACGGAGCCTGGCCCGAAGGCCAGGAACAGACGCAGCCGTGCCCACCAATTGACGGAGGACCTTGTTCCCCAACGGGGCCTGGCCCGAAGGCCAGGAACAGGCGTCTGGTCAAGCTGAGTGCGGCCAACGCGATAGCCCGCGCCTCAACGGAGCCTGGCTCGGAAGGCCAGGAACAGGGCTGAGGCCCGTCGCCGCCAGGACGAGCAGGACGCCAAGCCTCAACGGAGCCTGGCCCGGAAGGCCCGGAACAGCCGACCGCTGGGGGGCCGCGATCACCGCCGGCGCCCGGCTGCCTCAACGGAGCCTGGCCCGGAAGGCCAGGAACAGCGCACGACATCGTGACCAGCCGCGCGTGCGTCTGCTCTGCCTCAATGGAGCCTGGCTCGGAAGGCCAGGAACAGCGGTGGCGGCACACCGACATGAAACCGGCAGAGAAGCGGCCTCAACGGAGCCTGGCCCGGAAGGCCAGGAACAGTGGGCGCTGCACCTGCGGCCGGCCTGGACCGCGTGGGCCTCAACGGAGCCTGGCCCGGAAGGCCAGGAACAGCTGCGGTGTTGGACATCGTGGCGGGGCAGGCGGAGCAGCCTCAACGGAGCCTGGCCCGGAAGGCCAGGAACAGGGCTCCGGCGGCACACCGGACGTCCAGTGGACGTCGTTGCCTCAACGGAGCCTGGCCCGGAAGGCCAGGAACAGGCCCGTCGACCGCTCCCGCACCCACCTCGCTGCATGGGCCTCAACGGAGCCTGGCCCGGAAGGCCAGGAACAGTCCGGCGCAGGGTCTGGGGTTGAGCCGCCACCGATCGTGCCTCAACGGAGCCTGGCCCGGAAGGCCAGGAACAGGGGGCAGCACACTTCGATCAGCGGGTACGAGTAGCGTCGCCTCAACGGAGCCTGGCCCGGAAGGCCAGGAAAAGTCGGCGCACGGCCGGGCTCGGTGGACTCCTCGCCGGGGCCTCAACGGAGCCTGGCCCGGAAGGCCAGGAACAGAGTGGAGAAGTTGCTGCTGCTGCGGTGGGCGATACCGGTGCCTCAACGGAGCCTGGCCCGGAAGGCCAGGAACAGGTACGCGACGCGGTGAACCGGCTCGCGCTCAACGCCCAAGCCTCAACGGAGCCTGGCCCGGAAGGCCAGGAACAGGCGCACCGATGGGCTCTCGCTTCCGGTCAGATTAGTCGCCTCAACGGAGCCTGGCCCGGAAGGCCAGGAACAGACGTGCGCGGCCTGACCGCGGAGATCGGCCCGGACAAGCCTCAACGGAGCCTGGCCCGGAAGGCCAGGAACAGCCCTGAGCCTGGCCACCCTCGGGGTCGCCGACGCCCTGCCTCAACGGAGCCTGGCCCGGAAGGCCAGGAACAGGCGGGAGCCCGGACACCCAGTGGACCAGCTTCAACCTGCCTCAACGGAGCCTGGCCCGGAAGGCCAGGAACAGACGACCTGCGGGTCGGCGCCGTCGCTGGTCAGGGAGCCTCAACGGAGCCTGGCCCGGAAGGCCAGGAACAGATGGCGACGCTGTCGGTGGGTCCGAGCACGGTGGACTCGGCCTCAACGGAGCCTGGCCCGGAAGGCCAGGAACAGGTCATCTCGTACAGGGTTGAGGGTGTCAGCTTCAACCTGCCTCAACGGAGCCTGGCCCGGAAGGCCAGGAACAGCAGCTGTCGCCGCTCCTCATCACGGACGTGTGGCCGGTGCCTCAACGGAGCCTGGCCCGGAAGGCCAGGAACAGAGCCCGTCGTGGTCCGCAACAACAGCACCCGCGACGGCGAGCCTCAACGGAGCCTGGCCCGGAAGGCCAGGAACAGTGTTTCGCCGGGGTCCGAGTACAGTCGAGCACTGCCGCAGCCTCAACGGAGCCTGGCCCGGAAGGCCAGGAACAGCCACCGGACGGGCCTCTGGCCTGGGCCGACGGGTGCGGCCTCAACGGAGCCTGGCCCGGAAGGCCAGGAACAGGGTAGATCGTGAGACGGTCCGGATCGCGTTGGAGCGGCCTCAACGGAGCCTGGCCCGGAAGGCCAGGAACAGCTGTACCGGGGCGATGAGTTCATCGGTGTCTGCACCCATGCCTCAACGGAGCCTGGCCCGGAAGGCCAGGAACAGGGACGTCGCTGCGCGAGCCGGAGCTGTGCCGACGCCTGCCTCAACGGAGCCTGGCCCGGAAGGCCAGGAACAGCCCCCGCCGAGACCGCCCCGTCGAGCTCATCCGCATCGCCTCAACGGAGCCTGGCCCGGAAGGCCAGGAACAGACGACGTCGCGCGCGCCCGGGAGCTGGCCGCCCTCGCCTCAACGGAGCCTGGCCCGGAAGGCCAGGAACAGCCGCCTACGTGCGGATTCATCAGCAGTTGCGTCGATGGCCTCAACGGAGCCTGGCCCGGAAGGCCAGGAACAGCGTGGAGCCATAGGCCGTCTGCTGCGAGGCGGGCGATGCCTCAACGGAGCCTGGCCCGGAAGGCCAGGAACAGGGCTCGCCGAATTTCCGGTCTCTGGCCTGCGGCAATGAAGATCATCGCGAGCGCTGCAAAAGCCCGCACCTCATGCAGTGTTGCCGGAGTAGCGGCAGGGCTGGATTTGCCCTCTGACCTGCATGCGAGCGCTCCAGCGTAAGGGGTGTGCCACCTGAGCGCTCGCGGACGGTGTGTGTTGCGTCGTCGCTGGTTGTCTGGCTCGTGGGATTCGGGGCGCAACGTTATCGAGTTTTCAAGTATCGGGTGGTTCGCGGGCTGTGGTGGGGTCGGCTCAGGGGTTCAGCTCGTGCGGTGGTAGTGGGCGGAAGAGTCCGAGTCCGTAGTGGCTGAGCTGCCCTGCGGTCAGGAGTCCTCCTCGGTGGGGCGTGTGATGCTTTTTGAATCTTATTCTCACATAGAAGTTTCCGGTGCTGATGGTGCGGTGGGGTGGGGATTGTTCTCGCGCGAAGATGCCTCCAGTGCTGGTGCGGGGTGGTCTGTCGAGGATGTGGATGTCGTCGAGGAGGTCACTCAGTCCTGGCTGGGTGTAGTTGAGGTCGGTGGGGATTCTGTGGTGGACGTATCGCGCAAGATCCTTCTTGGGATGTCCTGTTGGTAGGTAGGGGGTGACGGATTCCCAGTGCCGGCTGGCGCCTGTCCATTCGGGTGGGAGGAGTTCGTTGCCCCCGATGGCGGTCACGAGGATGCGGGTGGGCTGGCGCAGGCGGCTGATGTGGCGGTTGCGCAGTTCGGAGATGCGGCACAGGGCGTCGATTTCGTCGTCAGCCAGCCCATCGGGGCTCCAGACGATGAGCCGGGTGATGCGTCGGTGGCTGTCAGGGGCCGCGAGCAGATGTGCGTGCCGGTGGTTGCTGCGCAGATTGCGTCCGGTGTCATCGATGCCGAGGAGGTTGCTGAGGGACTTGCGGGTGTGGTGGTCGGGGAGTTTGCTGGCTGCTGCGGCGTGGAGCATGCGTGTGACCAGGGCTGTGTCCCGGTAGGCGAGACGACTGGGCTGAGCGAGGTCGAGGCGGACGACGGTGTGGGCTGGATTGGCGCGGGTGGCTGACGAGCTGAGAAAGTCCGAGGGGGAGCGAGCTTCTGGCATGACGACGGGTTCTTCGGTCGTCGTGGTGTTCTGCTTCCGAGCCGGTTCGGGCTGGATGTTCGGTGGCGAGTCGGCCTCTGGTGGGTGGGCCGTGGCCTGGACCTGGCGGTAGAGGGTGTGGTGCGTGCCTCTGGGATAGAGCAGCCCGGTGCGGCGCCAGTCGATCGGGCGGGCGGTGAGGGCGGCCAGGTCGAGTGGCTGATCGGGGGTGAGGAGTTTACGGGGCGGCGTGTTTCGGTCGCGGTCGTCGTCCACTGTTGTTGGCGTCCACTGTTGCGATCCTGGTGCTGGTGATGCCGACTCGGAGAGAAGTTCGGCAGTGCAGAGGCTTTCGGATCGTCCCAGGTAGGGCAGGGCCTTGCAGAGAGCTTCCAGGACGTGACGTTGCTGTGGCGGGAGATCGAAAGGCCAGGTGATGAGCAGCGGTTGGCGGGGGTCGAGGGCCGCGAAGGTGTCGATGATCTGATCGGACGACTTCTTGCTGCTGGTGGAGGTCAGATCCGGGTAGTAGTGGCGGGTGTGGGCGAGGATGTGGTCGGGGACGTCGAACTGGGGCGGTTCTGCGAGGCGGTGGAGCAGGTCGTGAACGGTCGTCTCGTCGAGGTCGGGGCGACGTTCTTTCCAGACGGCGTAGAGAGCGCGCAGGATGCGCCAGGGAGACGGGGGGAGTTCGACCTGGCCCTCGTTGACGTGGGTGGCCCAGGGGGTTGCGTGGTAGCGGCCGAGGATGAAGGTGACGGAGACGGTGGTGGGCATCAGTCGGCCTTGTTGCTCTTGGCCTTGCCGGGTTTCGGCGTCCACTGGACCGTGATGGCCTTGCCGTCGCCGAGATACGCCGCGGCGGCGGTGATGTGCGTGGTCAGCTGCTCGGTGAGGTCGGGCAGGTCGGGCAGGGGGGTATGGGTGCGGCGGTCGGTGATGGTCGTGTCGTCGACGAGCTCGAGATCGCAGGCGGTCCGCAGGCGTAGTCCGCCGTTCAGCAGGGACCGGATCTCCCACAGGGCCAGGGTTTCGAGCAGGTCGGTGGCTGGGGCCGGGAGTCCGTAGGAGCGGAGAAGGTCGAGGTCCACGACGAAGGATGCCGTGATGTCGGCCGCGGTGAATTCCGTGCGGTGGAAGGGAATGGAGCCGTATCCCTCGGCGGTGCCTCCGGTGCTGGCCACGTCGTCGCCGAGGGAGTGGCGCACGAGCTCGGACTTGCGGCCGCCGGAGGCCACCTCTGTCACGTCATGTGCCTCGATCACGGCGCTGACGGCGCGGGTGAAGCGGGGCTGGGCCGGCCAGGCGGCTCGCTTTCCGTCGCGTCCGGTCTTGCCCGCGAAGAACACACCGTGCAGGAGCGAGAGGGGGTCGACAGCCAGGATGGCCTGGGCCATCCTGCGGTAATCGAGGGGGGTCTCGGGAAGAATCCCGAGCTTGTCCAGCAGGACCTGGTCTCCGGGGTTGCCGTCCCAGGTGCTGTCGCGCACGTAGGCGGAGAAGATCCGGTGTGCTTCCAGACGGCTGCTGCTCAGGAAAGTTCCTGAGGCGTTGACGATCTCGATGTAGGGTAGTCCGCCGACAGCCGCCACGGGCAGCTGGGTGCTGGCGTCCCAGGTGGTTTCCTCCAGCCGGTTGGCCATGGACTGGACCGATTCCACCAGCAGGCAGGGCTGCTTGCGCACGTGATCGCCTGCCCGGACGGTGCGCTCGAAGGTTGCCGCCCCGAGGTCGGGGAATCCGGTGGGCTGGAAGGTACTGCCCAGGGTAGGACGCAGAGAGACGTCGAAGACGTGTCGCCCCTGGGACGCTGAAGCGATGGCCGGGGTGCTCATGCGGACTGGATCTCCTCGATGTCGTCAAGAGGTTCAGGGACGGGCGTCGGCACGGTGGAAGGCGGCCGGCAGACGGCGTAGAAGGCGCTCACATAGGTGGCCTTCGCCGCCGGTGCCATCAGCGCTGCGGACAGGCGGTGTCCGAGCGCCGAGTCGATGCGCTGAAGGTCGAAGGCGCGCGGGTCGCTCACCGGGCGCACGCCGGCGATGCGCAGGCGTCGCAGGGCGTCTCGGGTCACGTCGTCGATGCGCCCGGCCCGCAGCTGGGCCGGCCAGGACCGGTTGGCCCGGAGCAGGAGCTCCCGCCCCTGAGGCGGGTCGTCCTCGGTCAGCCGTACCCGGAGCGGACCGAGTGAGAAGAACGGCAGAAGAAGTGCCAGAGGGCGGGGCCACCAGGGTGGACTGTCGTGTGCACGCTCTGTTGGGTCTGTCTCTGGTACAGCTTTTTTCATCGGCCGGTGGCTATCTCCGGTCGCGTCATCCCGGGACGCTGTGGAGAGGATGGAAGCCAGATCGCCTCTGTCCCAGATGCTCCAGTTGAACAGCAAGAACCCGAAGAGAAGTTCGGCGAACAGGTCGTCGTCGAAACCGTTGACGAGGTGAATCAGGTCGTCTCTGGTCGCCTGTCGCGCCGAGGGGGTGTGAGTGACGATTCCTGCGGAGGCCGGTGAGGGCCAGCCGCTGTTGGCCGGCAGACGGTAGGGGTCAGGCAGACTGCTGGTGGCCAGGTACTGGTGCACGGCGGCCAGCGCCCTGACCGGGTCCGGATGGGAGAATGTCGCCCTGCGCCCGGACCAGGCCAGGCGGCCAGTAAGCAGGCCCCGGTGACTGGTTTCCTCCAGGACCGGGCTGAGCAGGAGACGCAGGGGGGACGGTCGCCGACGCGGTCGCCCGGCATCTGACGTGCTTGTCGATTCCGCCGAAGAATCCCCTGAATGAGTTTCTTTCGGATCTGGCGCAGGGGTCATGGTGGCGTACGTGAGAGCCAGCCGGAACTCCGGGCGGTCCGCGAGCAGGGGATCGCTGTCACGGATGTTCCTCACCCAGTCCAGAGGGCTCGGAAGCAGCAACGGCGGCACAGCAGCCGTGACCTCACGGGATCGGGAGATGTCCTGGTGCAGTCTGCCGACAGCGCGCAGGGTGCTGCCGATGGCGTCCGGCCGGCCGGTGGCCAGGGCGAGGAGGTTCTGATCGAGTTCTCTTTGCTGGCGGCGAATGCTCTGGGGGAGACGGTCGTCGAGGCGGCGCAGACGATCTCGCCAGGTGTCGAGCGGCGTGGTGAGGTCGACTCCGGGACGGCGCTGCACGGTGACGGTGCCGGCCGGCACCGCCAGAGGGTTCTGCCCCAGACGGCTGGCGAACAGGAAACGGTTGAAGCGGGTCAGCCCTGCCGCAACGCCGCGGCTGGACAAGGCGCGAGCCTGGTCCAAGCCGCTGGAAGCGGTGTGGTTGCCCCAGTCCGAGCGCGCTTCGCGGAAGACCTGAGTGATCTCTGCGAGGCCGGCCGGCTCGTCCCACTCGGGCGCCCACAGTTCTGCACTCACGGTCTCACCTGCGGCCGCGGTCGCGTAGCCCACGGTGCTGGCGCGCACCAGGAAGGGCAGCGCGGTACCGGTGTTGCGGGCCCCCTGGCGGCGCACCACGCCCGCGGTGAAGAACAAGGCACCTTCGATGGTGAAGAGGAAGGACCACGGGTTCGCGAAGCCGGAGTCGTCGAGCTTCTCGCCGGGGGTGGAAGCGATGCCACCAGCCCGGCCCGGGTCGTACTGGCCGACGGCCTCCCTCAGGTACGGGGTTCCCTCATCACCGGTGAGGACCTGTCGCATCCATCCTGAGACGGACCGCTGGTGGCGCCGGTCGGTCAGTACGGTCAGCGCCCGGGCGATGTAGGTGGTCTGAAGGTCCTGACGGCCGAAGTTCCCACCCGTCCCCAGCAAGCGATTGAAGGCCAGTGCCGGCTGACCGGAGGAGTCCTGCGTCGGCGCGATCGTGGCATCCAGCCACGCCAGCGCATCATCGGGAAGCTGGTTGCGGCACAACGTGATCACGTTCGCCTTACTCTTCTTGTCCCACAGCTCCGGCCCGCTGCCGCCCCATCCTCGCAGCCGGCCGACGGACACGACGCGAAAACCCGTCTCGACCGCCGAGCGCAACCCGGCCAGACGCGGATCCTCGCTGGCGAGCACAGCGGCCAGATTCTGCTCGGCCTCCTTGCTCTTGCCGTTGCCGGCGAATCCTGATCCCGCATTCCACGGAGAGACCAACGGCAAGGGGCTGAACTGCTCAAGCAGCGCCTGCGCCAGATCAGAAACTGTTCTCAGGGGAAAGGTCTGGCCGGTCGACGAGAACTCCAGGACCATCGTCCCGTCGTCCCAAAAGGCTCGTACCCGGGAATCCAGAAGACGGACGACGGCTCGCCACACACCCAGCCCGGTGAGGTATCCCCCCAGAGTGTCACTGCGGCAGCCGGGCAGCGGCAGCCGGACCGTAGCGCTCACGCGTCCGCTCCCGTCCCGGACGGCCTGGAGTCGGCGGGCCCGTGAGCGCAGACATCCGCCGCAGCGGACAAGGGATGAGGCAGCGCCTCCTGACCAGGCCCGGAGGGATCATGCTCGTGCTGCACACAGCAGGCCGGATCATCCGGATCCCCGGGCAGAGCCGTTCGGCCGTGGTCCCGGCCGGCCCGCCAGTCCGCCGAGCGCACCATCGCCTCCAGAAAAGCCAGCCGGAACGGGCCGAGATCAGAGCGATCTCGCAGACGGCAGGCACGTTCGGTCCAGGACCCGCCCGGCCCGCCACCGATGCGCAGGACGCGGGTCGAGAGCCGGACCGGGCCGGGAGCCGACGAGACGGGCTCGGTGGACGCGTGGGGGAGCGGGACTTCATCGCCGTCGCCCACGCCGAGCACGAAACCGTCGGCCTCGTCCACTGCCAGCAGCGCGATCCGGATCCTTCCGTGGTGGGCAGCGACCAGGTAGCGCGTCAGGTCGGCCTCCTCCACAGCGGCCAGCAGACCGGCGTCATCGTCCAGAAGCATCAGGGCGCTGGCTAATTCGTGCCGCAGATGCTCCCGGCCTGCGGCAAATCGCAGCGGTCTGTGATTGCCGGACTTCGCCCACGTCTGCGAGCGGTCGGCGCCGTCCGGGAGACGTGCCTGCAAGGCGGCCTGGAACACCTCATGGGCCTTGCCGGCATCGTGCCAGAAACCGGCCTGTGTGGCGGCCTCCCACATGGCCGGCGTCAGACCGCTGCCGGCGGCCAGAGCGTTCCCATAGGCGACGACGGCTTCCCGGACGTCCTGGGCATGCTGTTCCAGCGTGAGAGGAATCGCGCTTTCGCGTTCACGAGGGACCCGCTCGGGGATGTCGATCTCCGGCACCGGTCTCACCGAGGAGGGGTCCCAGCCGCCCTCGGGGGTGTAGCCGCCAGAGCCAACATCCAGGACGACGATGCCACCAGGACGGATCTCCCGGTCCGCCAGACGGTTCCAGGTGCGCGCGGCCGAATCCCGGGCCCACGCCCAGCCGCGTGCCGGTGACGTCTGGCGCACACGCGCCAGGAGGTCCCGCAGTTCGCCCACCGGCACCTGGACGATCTCGTCCCGGTGCACCGCCGGTGCGCCATCATCCAGCGGACGGGCCTGAAGATCCCGCCAGGCCACACCGACAGTCCGCTCCTCGGCATCACGCACCCAACGGGAGATGTCGATATCGTTGCCACCCAGATCGGGACTCGTGTCGAAGAGGTCGAGCAGGTCCTGCCGCCGCAGGACCGGATACAGCTGCGCGGACTCCTCCACCTCGGCCTGCTGCAACTGCGTGGACGTCAGCCGCTGACCCTCGCACGAGCGTAGATGCGCGATGGCGGGCCCGACATCAGCCTCCTCGTAAGGCCTGGCGAAGTCGCGGCCCGGAGGCTGCACCCACCACAGCGAAGCATCAGCCTGCTCACCCGCCCGATTACACCGCCCAGCTCGCTGAACGATCGAGGACCACGGTGCCGCCTCCGTGACCATGGTCCGGCTGGAAAGGTCCACTCCGGCTTCCAGCACCTGCGTGGTGACCACCACCGATCCCGCCGGCGAAGGATCTGCGGTCGCCTCCTGCATCTGGGCCGCCCGGTCACCAGGACGAAAACGAGCGTGCAGCAACACGATCTGGGGAGAAGCAGACGCTCTGTCCGAGCTGAAAGCCCTCAGCAGAGCGCCGTGCACTTCGCGAGCCCGGGACACCGTATTGAGCAGGACAATCGTCCGTGAACCGCGCACATGCGCCGCGACCACCGTCTGCGCCAGCGAACGACCATACGTCTTCAGCTGGGCCGGGGAGAAGACCATCTCCCGGACCAGGCGAGTGGCCTCCAGACGCTCACGCAGCGGCCCGGTTCGGTCTGCGTCCGACAGCTCAACCCGGCTGCTCAGCAGCAGGCTCGGGTAATCAGGAAACCCTGCCATCCACTCGTCCCGGACCGTGGCCGACATCCACATCGTCCTCGAACATCCCACCATCCCCAGCTTCCGGCGCAGCCCCTCCACCTGGACGCTCGTCCCCAGCCCCGGCCCCATCAACTGCACCTCATCGACGACGAACTGCGTATCCGCGTGCAGCAGACCGAACGACATGGGCCACGCCGAGCGCCCCTCGCCATAACCACGCATCAACAACCGTGACAGCACCATGTCCTGAGTGCCGACCAAGACGGCGTCGCCAACCGGATCCAACTTCCACGCCTGATCGTCCGACGACGCGCCACCCATCAGCAGATGCAGGCCCACCAACGGCCAGTCATCCACCGGCGGGTCGGCCGCCAGGTTCCCGAGATACCTCTGCACCGTGCGGAACGTCTGGGACGCCAGAGAACGCTGCGGCAACATCACGACGAGACGACGCGGAGTACCCAGACGAACCTGCTGTTCAGGGTGCGCTCGCCGGCGAAACAGCCAGGGCAGCACCGCAGCGAGGGTTTTACCAGCGCCCGTCGGGACGATCAGGAGCTCAGGCAACCCTTCGACGGCTAGACGTCGCTGGTAGTCGTACGGGGTGAGGGACGCGTCTGCCGTTGCTCGGCTGACGAAGCGCTCGAATTCATCCACTGAGGACCTTGTCAAAGATAGTTGTCTGGAAAGGCGTGATCAGCACCCTAGCCCAGAAACTGGCACTCTATGTAGGGAATCGACTACTGACAGCTGTTTGTGTGCTCTGTTGCGGCTGGAAAGGCATGGCCGTCCAGGCGTGACGCAGGAAGTTCCGGGCGAGCGACGAGATTCATGCCCCGTCCTTCGTGTCGGCCCATGAATTTTCGGGGGCCTGCTGGTCGGCCTCGCGTGACGTGCCTGGCCATCGCTCTGATCGTGCACCGGCATGCCGTGCGCACATCGCTGATCAGCGAATATCCCATCTTGCGTACTCGGGCTTCTCGGTGGTGGACCCCGCGAGCCACGAGCAAAGCCCTGAGCTGCGACCGCGATCTGTCGGAATTCGATAGGGTTGCCCCAAGGCATCTATCCATGGCAGAGCGATGAAGGGCTGTGCGCAGGGAGTGACGATCGATGGTTAGCCTTCCCACCCCGGGCGACCCTGATTTCGCGATGAAGATGAGGCAACTCGATGCTTCCCTGTCTGACCCGGTTACCGAGTTAACGGCAATCCTGGAAGACGCTTCAAAGCCTCACGAAGTTCGATTCGCCGCTCTTTACGGAGTGCTACACAGATTCCGCCGGGAGTATCGATTCGTCGAATATCATGCTCTCTTCAAAACGTATGAACGTGAGTTTTCTGATGAGCCATACATGGAGACTTTCCGCGTGGTCATTGCCCGATGGTCCGGCGACGATCCGCGCTCACTCATCCGGGCGCTGGTGTCAGCTCAGAAGGCTGTCAACCTTTTACCTCGGCAAGCAGGGGTTCTGCATCAGTACGCCGAGATTGTTGCTACCCTGGCCGAATCACGGGAGGACCTGGCCGGCCCCTATGTGAATCGTGCCATGGAGCTCGTTGACGAGGCCATAAACCTCAGCGCAGCAACCATTCCGCATTTCTTTGCTACGCGGGCTACTCTTTTTATGGCTCTCGGTAACACCGAATCCGCACGACGGGATATTGACCGGGCCATTGAGGAAGAGCCCCGGCGCGGCGCCGACTATGCACGCCGCATCTCACGTTACGAGGCAACCCGTCTGCTCATACTGATCCGCCAGCGGGAACTGGACGTCGATAAACGGCATTCGCGTCTGATCACGGAGCTCGATCAGTTCAAGACGCAGCAACTTGCTCTTCTCGGGCTCCTGGCAGCTGTCATGGCCCTGATCGTGTCCAGCGCTTCGATCAGTACCCGGGTCGATCCATCGGAGGCAGTCAGGCTTTTGGCGGCGTCCGGCGGAATCGTGGCAATTGTCTTTGGTGGCGTCACAGCGGCTCTCGTCGGAACGTCTGCGGGTCGCACCGTCTTAGCGGTCGCCATCGGCGGTATTCTGCTGCTTGTCGCCGCCCTTCCTGTGGTCTGGCAGGGATTCAACTGAATGGTTGCGGTCAGTGAAACTCCGGGTTCGGGAATGGATTTCCTTACAGGGCGATGGAGCCATCAACGAAGACCTATTTGGGTACACGGGCAACGCATGTTGGATCATCGATGGTGCAACGCCGATTGATGCCAGCCATCTGGACCCGGTCAGCGATGCTTCCTGGCTAGCACATTTCGTGGATGACCAGCTGCGAGCACGCTCACCGGAGGAGGTCGGTCCCCGGCTGGGCAGCTCGTTGTCCCAGATTGCGGCCGACGTGGCAGTAGCCCTGGCAGCAAGCAACTTCCCGGCTGAACGAGTGCCACCGGCTTGCTCGCTGGGAGTCCTGACCTTGAAGGGCAGTCATTTGTCCTGGGGGACCGTGGGTGATGTCCTCGCCATCGTGGCCCGAGCCGGCCGGGATCCGTTGCACTGGCAAAACAAGGCTTTCAAGTCTGCTGAAAGCTTGGCCATGAAGAGCGTTCCAAGAGGGCTGGGCTCCGTTGAGGCTCTTGAGCGTGGGGCAGAGGGAATCCGGCAACGACGGCGTGCCTACATTTCCGGCATGTCAGATCAGATGGTGTTCTCCAACAATCCCGACGTCGGCACGAAAATCCGACCGTACGAGGGAGAGGTGGCCGACGGCGATGTTGCACTGCTCATGACCGACGGATTCGCGCGACTTGTGGATACGTATCATTTGTACCGCGATTGGAATGAACTGTTGGCATCCTGCTCAAGCGACGGATTAGAGAACATCGCGGCCCGATTGAGGACATACGAGCAACGGGTAGACAGGACAGGCCGATCTCATTTCAAGAGTAAGGACGATGCCACTGCGGCCTTAGTAGACATTGGCACGTGAAAAAATTCTGGAGGAGGACGTCATGACCCACCCACAATTGATTGAGCGCTCGGCCGGGTACTTCGAGTACTGGCTGCCCGTATCACTCAAGGCTGTCATCAATTGGAACGGCCTTGTACCGCTACTCAAGAATGAGCGCGACGAATGGGAACTTCCCGGCGGCAAGTTGGAAATGGGAGAAGAGCTAGCCGTTGCTCTTGAGCGTGAAGTGCGAGAGGAACTCTCCTGGGACGTAGAAATCGGGAAACTGCTGACATCCTGGGTGTACGTGATACGCCCCGACAGGCATGTTTTTGTTGTTTCGTACTCTGTAACGTATGAAGGTGGCGATGAGCCGAGATGCAGTCATGAACACAAGGAACTGAAACTTTTCAGGCACGACCAAGTGTCGGACCTGAACATGCCAGATCCTTATAAGGAAGCTATCTCCCTCGCCTTTCAACGAGACTTTTGACAGATTGTGGAGAATCTCTTGGGTACCTCCGATCCCCTGTTCGTGCCGTATCTGCTGCCGGTCTCGGTCAAAGGCATCGCCTTTGAGGACGGAAAAGTCTGGCTTCGAATGAATGAGCGCCAGGAATGGGAGCTGCCGGGTGGAAAAATGGATGCCGGAGAACAGCCTCGCCAAACCGCAGAGCGTGAGATCCGTGAAGAACTGGGCCTCGCCAGCCATGCCACGAATATAGTTGGCGCAGATGTCTACGTCATCCCGAACTCCGTGGACGAGAGCAACGGGGTGCTCGTGCTTTCCTATGTGTGTGAAGTCAGCGAAAGAATCGGCCCTTTCGAGCTGTGGGGAGAGGCGGGCGCGGCCAAGTTCCAGAGATTCGCCATCAATGAAATACAGGATCTCCCCATGCCTGATTTTTACAAGCAAGCAATTCGAGCAGCCGTCGCTCTCAATCAATCCTCGGGCAGTACGAACCCTTGATTCAGGTCCCTATGTTGCGAAGAATCTAAAACATTGGCCAGGATTCGAATCACCGATCGCGCCCCCTTGAAGGCTGTTCGACCGTGAAGGATGCGGTGATTATGGAGAACATACCCTTCGCCCTGCTCAAGATGCCGCATCATCATGAGTCGCCCCAGAAGCAGATGCAGATCAGAGAGAGTGTCCTCGCGCGATGAGGTCGCGGGCCGAGCAACCTCATCATCTCTGTACCGTAGGCTGTAATGATTCTTACCCGGCTGTCCCCACATAGGTGTTTCACCAAACTGGCCGACCAGTCGGAGGTCGGCAATATCTTGTTCCGTGTGTCCCTTCTGCTTCAAATTTTTCAGAATCTTCTGTCCGTCACAAAAAATCGAGTCGCCGCCCTGCGTGGAGGCATGTTCCATCACGGACGCCAAGATGCTAGGCGGTTCAGAAGCAGTGCTTCGGTCAGTATGTAGGCCGAGGGCGAGGTGAGTAAAACCCGCCGAACCTGCTGAGTTGGAGAGCGAATTCGGTGAAATTTTTGTAAGCCCCGCGGAGTGCTCGTGTGGATGGTGGTACCAGGTAGTGAAGGATTGCAAAAATTCACTTAGCCCACGCTGTGTCCCCTCCTGAATGAAAACGATGCCATCGCTCTCCAGTACATGCCAAAACTGATCATCGTTCATGGCATCGCCATGGAATGTAGTGAACCGCATGTTTCCCCTTAAGATATGGCAGCCCGTAATCACATGAGACATGGATGGACAGTCTGAGACTTCACCATCACGGTGATCAAGAATATGCTCAATCATGATTCACGCAGTTCATGCAAATGCGTATGTCGGGATGGTGCTTTTCGGACGGTTGGGTCCGGAGTCGACTACCGTGATCTCGGGCGTAGTGAGCCATTCCCAGTAACGGGTGACGACTCGGAGCAGCTGTGATCGTGATGAATGGTGAGCACGTAGTGA
Organism: Kineosporia corallincola; assembly: GCF_018499875.1. GTDB lineage: Bacteria > Actinomycetota > Actinomycetes > Actinomycetales > Kineosporiaceae > Kineosporia > Kineosporia corallincola. The sequence continues at coordinate 58,281 of NZ_JAHBAY010000025.1, forward strand.
TCTTCGGCAAAGTGCGGCGTGGCTGCCTGGATCAGGGCGCGGAACCTCGATAGGGCGGAACCTCTCACTGTTTCCGGCCCAGAGGTCCCGCGCGTAGATGAGCGTCTCATATGAAGGGCTTCTCGAGATATCCGAGGATCTCGTGCTGTTCCTGTCCGCCTTACTGGCCGCCGAACGTCATCGGCGTGGCACACGTTCGAGCGCAAGGGCTTTGACCCCGTAATGGCATGCTGTTCTGGTGTTTGCGGTGGCTCATCGACGACACCCGGATGATCGCGCTGGCCAGGGACGACAAGATCTCTGTCTCGACGGCCTACAGCTACCGGGACGAGGGCATCGCCGTTCTGGCCGCGCGCCGGCCCGGTCTGCGCGGGGCGCTGCTGGCGGCACGGGCCGCCGGTCACACGCACGTGATCCTGGACGGCACCCTGATCGAGACCGACCGGATCCATACCCGCTGGCCCACGCCCGGGGTGGACCTGTGGTGGTCGGGCAAAAACGCCCATCATGGAGGGAACGTCCAGGTCGTCTCGGCGCCGGACGGCTGGCCGTTGCGGACCTCGAACGTGCGCTCAGGCCGCGAACACGACACCATTGCGGCCCGCGCCGATGCGCACCTGCTCGATCTGCTGCACGCATGGCTCGACGCGGATAGCTCGACACCGAGCACAAGGCGCTGGCCGACCTGGGCTACGAAGGCGAAAAGGATGTACTACTGGTGCCGTTCAAGACACCCGCGGGCGGCAGCCTGACCGTGAATCGGAAGGCCCACAACAGCCTCCACAGTGCCATGCGGGGCCTGAGCGAACGCGCCAACTCGATCTTGAAGACCGCGCTCAAGGCCTTACGCCGCTGGCGCGGGTGCCCCTGGCGCATCGGGGACATCGTCGCCGCAACCCTTGTCCTGCTCCACCACGAACATGCCCGCACCACATGATCACGTTCTGTTTGATGCGGTTACTCGGACAAGCTCAATCAGTCATACCGGGCCCGGTACCAGGAACTTCCCTCATCGGGAAGCCACCAAAAGGTAACGGGGAGAAGCCGACACATGTTCGGTGTGCTCGTGCACGGCCTCGACGGCGGGCCGGTCACGCAGGAGATAGGAGATGGCCGAGGCGATCGTGGCCTGAGACCGGGCGGGGCCGGTGTTGTCGGTTCATCCGGTCGGAACCCCGGATGCGGCTCTTCCGGAGGGGCTTGTGCTGGCAAGCAGCATACGCGGCCCGTGAACTCTTGGAAGCCGACGGTGGCCAGGTCATTTCACCGGCACCGGTCGCGGTGTGCTGCCGGTCAGATCGAAGGTTGCCGGATGCGCGTGAAGGTCCCTGACCGTGACCAGATCAGGCGTCCCACAGGTCCGGATCCAGCATCGGCCGGTAGGGGATGTTCTCGGTCGCGTGCCAGGGGCGATAGGTGTTGTCCCGGGCTGCTGTGTGGAAGGCGGGAAGCACGTCGTAGGCGTCCGGTAGTTCCAGGGCCTGCGTGAGCTGGGCTCGTCGCTCGTCGAGGTCTGGCTGATCGGAACGGATCTCGGCGTCCGCCTCGGCCAGCCAGGTGATGAGCCGGTCCTGGTCCTCGTCGATCGGGACGACGGTGGCGTCGTGCAGGCTGGACAGGCCGACGACGAGGGCCAGGGTATCGCGCAGGCCGTGGGCGATGAGGCCGCCTTCGCCTTCGGAACCGATGTAGACGACCGGGTGGACGTCGTGGTCGCCGATGAACACGAAGGCGCCACCCGAGGCGTCCCCGGCGATCATCTCGAAGCGGGCGTCGCCGGGGAACTTCACCGGTTCGACCGGGCCGTTCTCCACCCGGGCGATGTCGAAGTCGAAGGATGTCAGGGCGTCGTCGATCCAGGGGGTGCGGTGGATCAGGTCGAGGAGCTGTCGGTCGTTCACGACGATGATCTTCGCGTAGGTGCCGGGCGGATTGCGAGATGCCAACGCCGACGTAGACGACCTGCTGCGCAAGTGGTCGACGCTCACCCGAGATCGCCGTTCAGCGCGCGAAGATCCTTGATCGGAAGGCTGCTTCATGCCTGCACCCGCAGCAGCAGCCGATCACCCCGGCCAGGCGTGAGGCGAGATCGTCACCGCTCAGGCCGGGTTGCCGGTCCAGTCGGTGGAGGCGGCCAGGTCCTGCTGAGGCTCGATCTGGGCCAGCCGCTCCCGCAGCGCGGTGGTGACGAAGCGATACGCGTCGCTGCCCAGGACCACCCGCAGCGGTGCCGGTTCCTGAGCGGCACTGTCGATGATCCGGGCGGCCATCTTGGCCGGGTCACCCAGCGGAGGGCGGCTGCGGTCCTTGGCGCCGCGCACCATCGCCGCGGGGGTGCCGTCGTAGGCGCCCATCGGCTGTGCGAGCTGGAGGCTGTCGAACCGGAACTCCGTCCTGGCGCCGCCGGGCTCGACGATCGTGACCCCGATCCCGAACGGAGCCACGTCCCGGGCCGTGCCCTCCATGAAGCCTTCGATGCCCCACTTACCCGCGTGATACAGCGACGCGCCCGGGTTGGTGGCCTGCCCCCCGTAGGAGGAGATCTGGATCAGGCGGCCACCGCCCTGCGCCCGCAGATGCGGCAGCGCCGCCCGCACCACCTGGACCGAGCCCAGCAGGTTCGTGCTCACCTGAGCCACGACCTGCTCGTCGGTCAGTTCCTCGGCCGCACCGAACAAGCCGTAGCCGGCGTTGTTGACCACCACGTCGATCCGGCCCAGCTCGGCGAAAGCCCGGTCCACGACGCCCCGCGCCGCCGGTAGATCGGCCAGGTCGAGGTGAGCGACCCAGAACTTCTCGCCGTACGCGTCCTGGAGGTCCGCGACCGAACCTGGCCGGCGCACCGTGCCGGCCACCCGATCGCCCCGCGCCAGCAGCTGTTCGGTCATCTGCCGCCCGAAGCCGCTGTTGACCCCGGTGATGAACCACGTTCTCGATGTCATGCCGGTTACGGTCCAGCACCCGCCCCAGGTTCCGGCAGTACCGAGATCTTCCTGGTAGAAACAGGGACAGTCACCAGGAGGATCGAGCGCCTACGGTGGAGGCATGGCGACCAGCAGCGCACTCGGAGACTTCCTGCGCGCCCGGCGCGAACGCGTGCAACCGGCGCAGGTGGGCCTGCCCGGCGGCGGGATCCGCCGCACCCCCGGGCTCCGTCGTGAAGAGGTTGCCATGCTCGCCGGGATCAGCGCGGAGTACTACCTGCGGCTGGAACAGGGCCGCGACCGCACTCCCTCGGCGCAGGTGGTGGACGCGCTGGCCCGGGTGCTGCAACTGGACGCTGAAAGCACCACCTACCTGACCGAGCTGGCCAACCGGCGGGGTCGGCGCCGCCCGACCGGCCCGGCCGACGGGGTGCCGGCCGGCATCCAGATGCTGCTCCAGACGCTCAACGTGCCCGCTTTCGTCGTCAATCGCTACCGGGACGTGCTGGCCGCCAACGACCTCGCCATCAGCCTGTCCCCGCTGATGAGACCAGGGACCAACCGGCTCCTCACCCTGTTCACCGACCCACAGGCCCGCCTCTACCACCCGGACCTGGAACAGAACGCAGCCCGGGTGGTGGCCCAGCTACGGGCCGAGGCCGGCACCGACACCGACGATCCACGCCTCCAGTCCCTGATCGGTGAGCTGTCGCTGAAGAGCGAGCACTTCCGCAGGCTCTGGGCCCGGCACGACATCGGCCGGGGCAGCAGCGAGAACAGCTTGATCCGCCACCCTCGCCTGGGCGAGCTGCGGCTGCGCCGCGAGAAGCTGGCGGTCGTCGGCGCCGATGGCCTCCAGGTGGTGATGTACCACGCGGAACCGGGCACGGCCGACGCCGACGCGCTGGCCCTGCTGGCCCGCCTCGACACCGGGGCAGGAGCAGCCGAAACCGAACCGATCGACTGACGCCAGGGCCCGGCCCGCCTCCACGAAACGGGTTCTACAGCAGAGGCTGTCACGCGCCAGGACCTGATCGAAAGTCTCGCCTCAGCATTGCGCGCGCTTCACCGTGTCCCGGCCCACACCGAGGTGTTGTCTACCTGCTGCCGCCCTGGTCGGCCAGGGCGCTGGGTGACGGTCCGAGGCGTCCCGAACGAGCGGGGGACGCCCGCGGCCGACCCGGCACCCGGGTGCGGACGTCCGTCTGATCCGTTCGCGCGCAGCCAGGGTGTCGGCGCCGACCCGGGGCTCAGACGGCTTGGAGAACCCGTCCATCACGAACGCCGCGTAGACCTTCCCAGCATGGGTGTCGAGGTAAGCGAAATCGACGATCCCAAGAAGTTTCACATCTTCCGGGAGCCGTAGACCTCCCGCCCGGCGGCCGGGTCGTACCACCGCTCGAGGATGACTTCCTCGATCAGCTCCTCCCGCGTCGCGCGCTCCGCCTTCGGGCGGGAATTGACAGCGTAATAGGTTGACGGGGCGATCTTCCACACGAACCTCGACAGCACCGTGCAGACCGGCTCGATCCCGAACTTGTCCTTCACCGTGTCGATGAACGCGGCCATGACCGGCCGGGGAACCCATACCCCCAACGCTGTAACCACCATTCCTGTATCAGGACGGTCCCATGCGGGTCATTGTCAGGCCGGGAGCACATGAAGAGTGGCTGCACGCGGTCCAGGTTCCTCGAGATGGTCGACGATGGATGCGTAGTGGCCGTACTTGGTGCGGTAGGCCGCATCGATCGCCGGAAGATCGTTCTGCTCGGCTTCGGCGAAAACGACTTCGTAGGCGCGGTTGCCGGTCAGAAGCTGCCCACTGCCGGTGGCGATGGCCCAGCGGAACCAGTCGGCGCTTCGCCCGTTGGTAGAGCGGATGAAGACGCGCTCCCCGTCCCGGACGATCCAGATGATTCTGGGGTTGCGAAGTGTGCCGTCGGCGCGGCGAGCGACGATCCGTACTTCTTGCGGCTGGGCCAGGGATCGCGCAGCTTCGCTGGTCCAGGTGTTCATCCGGCGGAGTACTCCTCGTCACTGACATGTTCCAGCCAGGTTGTTGTTGTGGCCGGGTCATCAGCCTGGTCCAGCATCGCCAGGTGCTCCATGAAGGAGTCGGGAGAGGCACCGTGCCAGTGCTCCTGACCAGGCGGACAGTAGAGGGTCTGCCCAGCGTGTGCTTCGATCTTAGCCTCGCCGCGGGACTGGACCCATGCCACACCAGAGGTGATGTGCAGAGTCTGACCACGAGCGTGGGAATGCCAGGCCGTCCGGGCGCCGGGGGCGAAGCGGACCCTGCCCACGACCATCCGCTGGCCGGCTTCACGGGGGTGGGCCAGGGTGTCGAGCCAGACGTCCCCGGTGAACTGCTCCGGAGGGTTTTTCACTGTGGAAGGGCGAGGGTCGAGCTGCATGACAGGAACCTCCTAAAGGGTGATCTCGTCCAGCGCCCGCAGGGCGTTCAGGGTACGCGGGTATCCGATGAAGGGCAGTAGTTGAGTGATGACGGCGAGCAGGGTGGCACGGTCGTTGCCGACGTTGAGGTTGGCCGCGACGTGGCCCTTGACCTGTGGATCGCAGCCGCCCATGGCGGCCAGCACGGATAGGGTCAGCAGTTCGCGTGTCGGCAGGTCCAGACCGTCGCGGGTGTAGTGGTCGCCGAAGCAGTTGGCCGACAGGAGTTCCTGGATGTGCATCTCGTCGGCGGGGGCGTTGGCGTACATGCTGTCAACGCGATCGGCGCCGACGATCTGCTTCTGAACGCTGAGACCTTTTTCGGCGCGGGTCACGGGAGTGGTGGTGGACTGCCCCGGCAGAGGAAGTGACACGCCGTGCTCAGCGAGAGTGGTATTGGTGACTCTGAGGAAGTCGATGGCCTTGCCGATTCCGACATATGGAACGGCCTGGTAGACGATTTCTTTGATCTCGACCGGGGTGACGTCGTTGTTCAGGGCAGCGCCGAGGATGGCCGTGTATTCGGTCAGGGCCTGAGCGCCGATGAGAGCGGCCAGCTGCACCATGAGCCGGGTGCGGGTGGGCAGCGTGCCGTGCTGCAGGATCTCGTCGAAGGCGAAGTTATCGAAGTAGGCGATGAATTCGGGGTCCGTGGTGGCCAGGTCCGAGGTCAGGCCTGGAAAGAGCTGCTCATGATTGCTGCGCGCGGTGTGGCTGATCGTCATAGTCGTCCTGTCCGGAACAGAGGTTGCGGATCGGGAAGTGCGGACGGTGTGGCCGGGGGGCGGACCACACCGTCGGGTGCGCCAGTTGCTCAGATGGTGAGCTGGACTTTCAGGGCGGTGCGGGAGTCCATAGCCTTGTAGGCGTCGGCGACGTCGTCCAGGTTGCGGGTCTGGTCGAAAACCTTCCCCGGTTCGATCTTCCCGTTGAGGACATCGGTGAGCGCGGTGTCGATGTAGGCGCGCACAGGGGCGGGGCCACCGTTGAGGGTGATGTTCTTGCCGAACAGGGAGCCGAAACCCACCGGTGCGTCCTCGTACTGGGGCACGCCGACCCGGCTGATGACCCCGCCGGCTCGGACCACGCCGTAGGCCTGATGGTAGGCCGGCATGTGGCCGACAGCCTCGAGGACGATGTGCGACCCCTGACCGCCGGTCAGGTCCATGACCTTGGCGATGCCTTCGTCGCCGCGTTCGGCGACGACGTCGGTGGCGCCGAACTCTTTGCCGAGGTCCGTGCGGGCGGTGTGGCGGCCCATCAGGATGATCCGTTCCGCACCCATCTGCCGGGCTGCGAGCACGGCGGAGAGCCCGACCGCACCGTCACCGATGACGGTCACGGTCTTGCCCGCGCCGGCCTTGGCCATGAAGGCAGCGTGGTAGCCGGTCAGGTAGACATCGGACAGGGCGAGCAGGGACGGGTAGAGCGCCTCGTCCACTCCGGCCGGCACCTTGACCAGCGTTCCGCCGGCCTGGGGGACACGGACCAGTTCGGCCTGGGCGCCCCCGACGTCACCGAGGCCGTACCAGCCGCCGTTGGGGCAGGCGGTCTGGAATCCGTCTCGGCAGATGGGGCAAGTGTTGTCGGCGTAGGCGAAGGGCGAGATGACGAAGTCGCCCTTGGCCAGGCCAGTCACGTCGCGGCCGATTTCCTCGACGACACCGATGAGCTCATGGCCCATCGCGGCGGCGTGGTCACCGGTCGGCATGCTGTTGTATGGGTGCAGATCCGAGCCGCACACGCAGGCACGCACGATGCGGACGATGGCGTCGGTGGGCTGCTTCAGTTCAGGGTCGGGAACCTGCTCCACCCGAACGTCTCCGGCTCCGTACATGAACGTTGCTCGCAAGATCTTCCATCCTTACAGGATCACGGTCGTGGGGACGGCAGTGATGCCCACGTTGACATCGCCTGCATCCATGGAACCCTCTGGTGCCGGTGTCAGGGAGTTCCTGTCGTTTCAGGTACTGGCAGTACCCCCTGGAGGCATGAGGCGTGACGTCCGTGGCCGTGCGGGGACGGGCCAGCCTGGTATTGACAGCCCCTCCTTCTCCGATCGGGCGGCCTTTACCGTCGAGGAATGGACAACCGGGACGAGCTCCGCAACTTCCTGATGTCCCGCCGGGCCAGGATCACTCCGGAAGAAGCGGGATTGGACAACGTCTCAGGACAGCGCAGAGAGCAAGGTTTGCGTCGGTCCGATGTAGCGCTGCTGGCCGGAGTCAGCACTGACTACTACGCCAAGCTGGAGCGGGGGCAACTGCCGGGCGCCTCGGAGCGTCTGCTGAGCGCGGTCGCCGACGTGCTGCGGCTGGACGAGACAGACCGGCGGCTTCTGCGGAAACTCGCACAGAACAGGGCGACACACCATCGTTCGCGGGCGTACCCACAGGCGGTCCAGCGTCTCTTGATGGCACTGAGCGGTGTTCCCGTGGTGGTCCGCAATCAGCGTCTTGACCTGCTGGGCGGTAACGAACTGGGGAAAGCGCTCTACGCCGACGCTTTGACCAGCCTTGAGAAACCCGTCAATGAAGCACGTTTCGTTTTCCTGGATCCGCTGGCCGGCGAGTTCTGGGTGCGATGGGACAAGGCCGCGGACGACTGCGTGGCCGCCTTGCAAGCTGCCGTCACCCAGAACCCGCAGGACAGGAAACTGTCCCTACTGATCGGCGAGCTGGCCACGCGCAGTGAAGCGTTCCGGGTGCGATGGGCGGCCGCCCACGCCCAGTCCTTCGTGGCGGGAAACAAGGTGATCCAGCATCGGAGCGCCGGGCTGCTCGAACTGAGCCATGACCGGCTGACGCTGGCCTCTGCTCCCGGACTCACCCTTCTGGTCTACGGCGCCGAACCCGGCAGCCCGACCTGGAGCCGATTGACATTGCTGCTTCCCGGCGAAGCACACGCCATGCCCGCCTGACAGGGGACGGGGCCTAACGACCTGACTCATTGCCTGACTCATTGCCTGACTCATTGCCTGGCTCAGGAGCTGGTCAGGCCTCAGGAATGGGACGGCCGTAGTCCTGGAGGGTGATGGCGGTGGGTTCGGGACCACCACGCTTGCCGGTGTTCAGGGCGTCCAGCGAAGCGAGTTCGGCGGTGGACAACTCGAAGTCGAACACGTCGAGGTTCTCGGCCATCCGCGCCGGACGAGTGGATTTGGGGATGGCCGATCGGCCCTGCTGAACGTGCCAGCGCAGCATCACCTGAGCCGGCGTCTTGCCGTGCTTCACCGCGATCTCGGCGATCGCTGGGTCCTTGAGTGTGCTGGTGTGCCCGGCCTCGCGGTAGAAGGTGATACCGCCAATCGGTGACCACGCCTGGGTGAGGATGCCGTGCTGGGTGTTGAAGGCCTGCACTTCTGGCTGGGTGAAGTAGGGGTGCACCTCGATCTGGTTGACCGCCGGAACCACGTCTCGTGCATCCAGCAGTCTGCTCAGGTGCTCGACCATGAAGTTGCTGACCCCGATGGCCCGGACCTTGCCATCGGCCAGGAGCGTTTCCAGGGCCCGGTACGCCTCGAGGGTTCGCTCGAAGTCGGACGGCAGTGCCTGGTGCAGGATCAAGAGATCGACCTGCTCGACGCCCAGCTTGGCTGCGGACTTCTCGAAACCGTGCAGTGTCCGGTCGTATCCGTAGTCGCTGATCCAGATCTTTGTCTCGACGAAGATCTGGCCCCGGTCGACGTCCGATGCCTGGATGGCCTCACCGACCTGGCGTTCGTTGCCGTACGCTGCGGCCGTGTCGATGTGGCGGTAGCCGGCGTCCAGGGCGGCGCGAACGGCCGCACGCGTCTCCTCCGGCGGGGTTTGGAAGACTCCAAACCCGATCGCAGGAAGCACGACATCGTTGTTCAACCTGAGATTGGTTGCAGACATGAAAAAGGACCTTCCCCAGTCTGAAAGATTCCGCCGGAAGGGTTCTCAGGTTTCGAGAGGCGGAATCCATGGGTGGATCAGGCGGTCTCGCCGGCTGCCATTTCGGTAGGGATGCCCAGCTGGGACGCGGCCCAGGAGGCGAGCAATTTCAGTCCATCGGCTGTGGGCGTACCGGCGGCTGCGGTGTAAATGTTCAGCCTCAGACCCGGTTCCGAGGACAGGTCCATCGACTCGAAGTCCAGGTCCAACTGCCCGACGACGGGGTGCCGCAGGCGCTTGACGCCGGTTCGGTGGAACTTCACGTCATGCGAGGCCCAGCGATGGCGGAAGAGTTCGGACTGGGTGGACAGCTCACCGACGAGCTCGATCAATGCCTTATCGGTCGGGTTGCGACCGGCTTCCAGGCGAAGCATGGCCGCGGCGTCCTGGGCGATGCGCTCGTAGTCGACGAAGAACTCGGGTGCCCGCCGATCCAGGTACACGAAACGGGTGGTGTTGGCCGGGCGCCGGGGATCTTCCAGGATGAGCGAGTACAGCGCTCGTGCCATCGGGTTCATGGCGATGATGTCGTGACGCCCGTTGCGGACCCAGGCCGGAGTATCCGGCATGGCGTCCAGCACCTGCTGGATCACCGGCCGCACCGTGACCGGCGCCGGCGCCCGACGGGCGCGGGAAGGGGAGGCGCTCGTGCGGGCCAGACTGAACAGATGGACCCGTTCGGCCTCGTCCAATTGGAGAGCGTCGGCCAGGCTCTCCAGAACGCTGTCGGAGGCACCGCTGAGGTTTCCGCGTTCCATCCGGATGTAGTAGTCGACCGAGACACCGGCCATCATGGCAACTTCCTCGCGGCGCAGCCCCTTGACCCGCCGGTTGCCGCCGTAGGCCGGCAAACCGGCCTGCTCGGGACTGATCCGGGCGCGGCGCGTGCTGAGGAACTCACGAACCTGCGTGGAAAGGTCGTCGGTACTCATGACCTCAGGCTAGGCCTGCGGTAGCCCGGTGTGGGAGGCACTGCCATTACCGGCCACCGCAGTATCCCAGTTCTACGACGCGACCTCGCCACACCTCAGGAACCTCAGGACACCTCTGGATACCTCGGAACACCTCGGGACGGGACGCCTTAAGGAGTGGGCCGAGACGAGGTTGCGTTTTCGCCAGAGTTCCTGATTTCTGGCGGCATTGGGACACTTCGACAGGGTTGGGCACCTGCAATTGTCGTGGCTGGTGCCAGGGTGCTGATCGGCCTACGAGGTGAGGGTGGCGTTGTCCAAGACGAACCGGTAGCGGACATCTGCGTCGAGGATGCGCTGGTAGGCCTCGTTGATCTGATTGGCCGAGATCATCTCGATCTCGGCGGTGACGCCGTGTTCGGCAGCGAAATCAAGCATTTCCTGGGTCTCGGTGATGCCGCCGAAGTGGGTGCCGGTGTAGCTGCGACGGTTCCGGATGACGTTGTAGACGTTCATGGTCACCGGTTCGGAGTCGATGCCGGCGTTGACCAAGGTGCCACCCAGGGCCAGCAGGCCCAGGTACGCGTCGACGTCGATGCTGCCGCTGACGGTGTTGATGACGAGATCGAAGGAGTTCGCGAGGGTCTTGAAGGTGTCCTGCTCGGCCGTGGCGAAGTACGCGTCCGCGCCCAGGCGCAGGGCATCGTCGCGTTTGCGGTCGCTGCGGGAGAGCGCGGTGACAACGGCGCCTTTCGCCTTCGCAAATTTGACCGCCAGGTGCCCGAGGCCGCCAAGCCCGATGATCGCGACATTGCTACCCGGCCCCACCTTCCAGTCTTTCAGCGGGGCGAAGACGGTGGCCCCGGCGCACAGCAGCGGAGCGGCAGCGGCTGGATCCAGGGCGGCCGGAACCTTCACGACGAAGTCCTCATTGGCCACGATCATCTCGGAGTAGCCGCCCTGCGTCATCGTGCCGTCCCGGTCTGGGCTGCTGAAGACGAGGGTGTGGCCGTTCAGGCAGTATTGTTCCTGGCCCTGCAGGCAGTTGGCGCATTCCCGGCACGAGTTCACCATGCACCCGATACCGACGCGGTCCCCGACCGCGTGCTTGGTGACCGCTTCACCGACCGCCGTCACTTCGCCCACGATCTCGTGGCCCAAGACCAGCGGGGATTCAGGGAGTGGCATTTTGACGAAATTCATGTCCGAGTGGCAGATACCGCAGTATTGGATGTCGATCTGCACGTCGTGCGCGCCGACGTCGCGGCGCTCGATCGTCACCGGCTCAATGCTGCCATTGGTCTCCAGCACGGCGTAAGCCTTCACGGTGGTGGGCACGGATTTCCTTCCAAGGCGGACGTCAGAGGGGTGGGGCCCCCTCGACATCCAAGAAGACCGCTGCCACCTCACCCCCGCCAGTGCCTGGCCTGCCCGGTACAGCCGGTACCCCCAAGCCCCCAGACCTCCAGACCTCCAAGATCCCCCCGGAGGTCAGGTGAGGTCAGACGAGAGCGGACTGGCCTGGGAGGTAATGCCAGTACCGGCCACAGCAGACTCTCCCCCATCATCTCGGCAGGCACTTCACTGAATGTCATGAGCACACCGTCCAGGTCCGTATCGAGCCCAGCCGCGGATGCCGCCGCCTCCCAGACCGCGCCTACCCCGGCTTCCGGATCAGCTAGCCGGACGGCGTCACCCAGCCATGCCCGGTACGTACTGGCGATCATTCTGGTCAGCTACTTCATGATTCTCCTGGACAATTCGGTGATCTTCACCGGGCTGCCCAGTATCCAGGCCGGCCTGGGACTGTCCACGGCCGAACTGTCCTGGATCCAGGACGCCTACACCCTGGTCTTCGGCGGGCTCCTGCTCCTTGGAGCTCGCGCCGGTGACCTGATCGGCCGGGTGCGACTGTTCGTCGTGGGCCTGGCGATTTTCGGGCTCGCGTCGCTATCGATCGGACTGTCCCAAGCGGGCTGGTGGATGATCGCTGGCCGCGCTGTCCAGGGCATCGGGGCTGCGATCGTCGCGCCCACGTCCCTGGCCCTGATCACCAGCTACTTCGAGGGCGCGGCCCGACGTCGCGCGGTAGCGCTCTACGCGGCCACGGCCGGCATCGGGGCCAGCCTGGGCATGCTCGTGGGAGGGGCCTTCACTGCATGGATCTCCTGGCGTGCGGCCTTCTTGATCAATGTCCCGATCGCCGTGGCCATGATCGTGGGTGCCCGGGCGGTGCTCACCGAGACCCCGCGCCGGAAGGGCAAGTTCGATGTTCTGGGTGCTGTGGGAGCGACGTTCGGGATCGGGGCGTTGGTGTTCGGGTTCATCGAGGCCGGGGATGCTGGTTGGTCTTCCTGGCGGGTGATCGCCGCTCTGGTCGCAGGGGTGGTCCTGCTGGTCATTCTGGTGGCCCACGAGGCGCGGGCCGAGCAGCCGATCATGCCGCTGCGGTTGTTCCGTAGCCGCGAGCGCAGCGGCGCCTATGCCACCCGGTTGCTCTACCTCGGCGCCATGATGGGGTTCTTCTTCTTCACCACGCAGTTCCTGCAGAACGCCTACGGCTTCAGTCCACTTCAGGCCGGTCTGGGGTTCCTGCCGATGACGCTGGTGAACTTCGTGGTCGCGATGGCCATCCCGCGACTGAGCGCTCGCATCTCCAACGGCGTTCTGCTGGCTGGGGGAACGGCGGTGACGTTCGCCGGGATGTTCTGGCTCAGCCGGGCCGGGCTCGGGGACAGCTACTGGGTAGCGGTCGCGCTGCCGATGATTCTGATCGGCCTCGGTCAGGGCCTGGCGTTCGCGCCCCTGACCAACGCCGGTATCGCCGGGGTCGATGCCAGCGACGCCGGCGCTGCGTCCGGTCTGGTCAACACGGCCCATCAGCTCGGCTCGGCGCTGGGCCTGGCCGTCCTGGTCGCTGTCTCCGCCGACGCGGTGGCCGACAGTTCGTCCGTGGCTGCGGTGACCCGGCAGTTCCATGAGGCGATCACCGCAAGCAGCGTGTTCCTGGCCCTGGCCGTCCTGGTGGTGCTCATCGTGATCCTGCCGGCCCGCGCAGCCCGCCAAGCCTGAACACCGGCGAGCACCAGCCCCTCCCTGAGGCGGATGCGCTTCCCATACCTGCCTGAAATTGTCTGAGAGAAGGAAAGATCGTGCGAGCAACAGTGATGTACGGCGCCGGAGATGTCCGGGTCGAGACGGTGACGGATCCGGAGCTGAGCCAGCCGACGGACGCGCTGGTGCGAGTCGTGGCCGGATGTATCTGTGGATCGGATCTGTGGCCCTACGCCTCCATGCCCGCGTCCGATACCGGGCGCCTGATGGGACACGAGTTCGTCGGGGTCGTCGAGCAGATCGGTGAGGACGTCACGAGCGTCGCGGTCGGTGACTTCGTCATCGCCCCGTTCGTGGCCTCGGATGGCACCTGCGAGTTCTGTCAGGAAGGACTGCAGACGTCGTGCCGTCACGGCGCTCACTGGGGCGCTGAGGACATCGGCGGTGGCCAGGGCGAACGAGTCCGCGTCCCGTACGCCGACGGCACGCTGGTGACCGTTCCTGCGGGCTTCGACGAGAGCCTGGTTCCCTCGCTCCTGAGCCTGTCCGACGTCATGTCGACCGGCTATCACGCGGCCGTCACCGCCGGGGTCGCGCCCGGCAAGAGCGTCACCGTCATCGGGGACGGCGCGGTCGGCCTGTGCGCCGTCATCGCCGCCCACCTGCTCGGCGCCGACCGGATCATCCTGATGGGCCGCCACCGGGACCGTACCGACCTGGGCCGCGACTTCGGCGCCGACGAGGTCGTGGCCGAGCGGGGCGCCGACGGCGTCGCCAGGATCAAGGAGTTGACGGGTGGGGACGGCACCCACATTGTCCTGGAGGCTGTGGGCCTCAAGGAAGCCCTGGAGACCGCCTTCGGTGTCGTCCGGGACGGTGGCGTCATCAGCCGGGTGGGTGCACCGCAGTTCGAGGAGGTGCCCTTCGGATTCGCCGACTTCATGCGCAACGTCACCCTGACCGGCGGCGTCGCCCCTGCCCGCGCCTACATCCCGACTCTGTTGCCACTGGTCCTGGACGGCTCCATCGAGCCGGGCCGCGTCTTCGACCGTACGGTGAAAATCGACGATGCCCCCGCGGGATACCAGGCGATGGCCGACCGTAAGGCCATCAAAGTGCTGATCACCTTCTGAAGACCGGAGCAAACACATGGAATACCGCCTGCTCGGCCGGACCGGCCTGTCCGTCAGCTCACTGTGCCTGGGCACGATGATGTTCGGCCCTTGGGGCAACGACGACCAGGACGACTCGATCCGGATCATCCACCGGGCCCTGGACGCCGGGATCAACTTCGTCGACACCGCCGATGTGTACTCCAACGGGGTCTCGGAAGAGATCGTCGGCAAGGCACTGAAGGGCCGGCGCGACGACGTCGTCCTGGCGACCAAGTTCTTCATGCCGATGGACCAGCAGCCCAACCACGGCGGCGGGTCCCGCAAATGGATCATGACGGAGGTCGAGAACTCGCTGCGCCGGCTCGGGACTGACTACATCGACCTGTACCAGGTGCACCGCCCGAGCCCGAGCATGGATGTGGAGGAGACCCTGGGCGCGCTGACCGATTTGGTGCGTCAAGGCAAGGTGCGTTACATCGGGTCCTCGTCCTACTCCGGCTCCCAGATCGTCGAGGCCCAATGGGCCTCCCGTACCCGCAACCTCGAGCGCTTCGTCTCCGAGCAGCCCCCGTACTCGATCCTCGTGCGGGGCATCGAGGAAGACGTCCTGCCCACCACGCTGCGCCACGGCATGGGAACCCTGGTCTACAGCCCTTTGTCCGGTGGCTGGCTGACCGGCCGCTGGCGCAAGGACGCCGCCAGTACCCCCACCTCCGCCGCCCGCCCCAAGGCCCGCTTCGACATGGACAGCCCCGCCAACCAGCGCAAGCTGAACATCGTGGAAGACCTGGCCCTGCTGGCCGAGAAGGAGGGCCTGACCCTGATCGAACTGGCCCTCGGATTCGTGCTTAACCACCCCGGCGTGACCTCGGCGATCATTGGCCCCCGAACCATGCAGCAGCTGGAGTCACAGCTGCCCGGCGCGGACGTCAACCTGAGCACGGCCGTACTGGACCGCATCGACGAGCTCGTGGCCCCCGGAGTCACCCTCAACCCCGATGACAACAGCTACGGAGCCGCAGAACTCGCTCCCGCCGCCCGGCGTCGATGACCCACCCTGAGCCTGAGGTTTCTCGGTCGACAGGCCTGGATGACACGGACCAACGAAACCTCTTGGCAGTAGCCATGGTTCACTGCCTACCGGTCAATGGGTGAGGTGCCCGGCCATACCCTTGCGGCATCGCTACGCCCACGCCGCAGGCATTCACCGTGGCCTCCAAAACCAGCGACCGAAACCACCCCGGAGTTTTTAAGGTCCACAGGCATTGGTGGGCATCGCAAGCAAGCCCGAATCCACCGGGTTCGAGCTGACGGGAGATTTGAGAAGTTTTACGCCGCTAGGCGTTGCCTGTCGTGACATTGGTGATGGCAGGGACACGGGGGCGGTGAACGAGGGACGGGTTCCTTGGCGGCAGGGCGATTGCGTAGTCGATTGATGGGCCTCTGATCAGCGGTTTTCCGCGTGTGGAAGGAGGTTGAGAGCGGACGCGGCCCGTCCGGAATCATGGAGTTTGCGACAACATCCGAACTCT